>JAEZKI010000415.1 GCA_023415525.1 Bacillota bacterium
CCTTATTAGACTTAATCCCTTCACTTCAGCGGCTTCTGCTATTAAGCGAAATTTCAGTAGCCATAAGCTCCGAGACTTCCTTTTATTTCAAACTTACTATATGGGGTTTCCAGATTCTCGCATCTCCCAACTTTATGCCACTATACCCGCTTTTACACAAGTAACAGGTCTGACTCATATCAAAGGGGGTATGGGGGCTTATGCTAAAGCCCTTCAAAAAGCCTTTATAAAATGTGGGGGACAGCTCTATTGTAATGAACCTATTCAACGGGTTTTGACTTACAAAGGAAAAGCTTATGGTGTTCTAACTTCATCTGGTCATATGCGAAAAGCTCATTTTATTGTTTCGGATGCCGATTATCACTTTACACTGACTCAGCTCCTGGAAAGACCTTTATCACTCCAAAAGCCATTTTTATCATTCCAGATGACCTGCTCTGTCTTTATGCTAAGGCTCACCCTCTCTATTCGTCTACCTAAACTCTCTACTCATAATGTTTATCTCATAGAGGATACAGAAAAAGCTTTTTCCATTGTAGCCAGTGGCATTATGCCCTTAAAATTTCCTATGTACATCTACTATCCTTCTTCTATTGATAATACCTTTAGTACATCTGGCAGTAGCACTCTAAATATAATGGTGCGTGTGCCCAATCTCTCTTTTGAACCCACCTATTGGTCACCTATAACTATTCAAAAGATGCGTGCAGTCTGTCTCAAGCAGTTAGCTCACCTAGTTTGCAAGGATACCCTCGTCCCCTATATTCTTCATGAATCCATAAGTACACCCTTGGATTTAGAACAAAATTTCAACTGCTACCAAGGTGCTGCTTTTGGTCTTGCTCCTTCTTTCCTACAAAGTGCCTGGGTACGTCCACAACCTATTTGCCCCTTTATAAAAAATCTATATTTTACTGGCTCCTCTATCCATCCAGGTAATGGTATTTCTATCGTTATGAAAGGAGCAAAAATAGTAAGTGATCTCATTCAAAGTAGTTCACCTAAAAAAATTTAATCCTCTTATTAAAATAAATCCTAGAACAGCCTTAGTACTAAATGTTCTAGGATTTATTTTTACTTTTGTGCAATGACAGTAAGCCATTCTACTTCTTCACTCATTCCTTCCTCAATTACATGGTCTATCACTAACCGTCCAGTTTTTTTCTAATCTATTTTTCCTCTTGTGAATTGGAGTAGACACCTCAAAATTTTATTTATTAACAACATAATCATTTAAAAGTATTTTAATCAATAAAAAAGCCGTAGATTTACTCTACAGCTTTTTTATAATATTTGTTACTATTCTTGTCAATTCATTTTTTTAATTATAAGTTATTCTTAAGCCTCATTTAAGCCCATTGTTCTGATATTTCATAAGGAAAAATAGTGCGATACTTTGTGGCTCCTATATCTAGAGACACAACTTTTGAACATACGCCAAAATATTCCCGAATGGCTTCTTCCGTTACAATATCAAGTGTTCTTCCATGAATATGCTTATTTCCATAGCCCATCATCAGCGTTTCATTTGAAATCTTTAAGGCATGGTTAGGAAAATGGGTGTTGATTAAACAGCTTGTCTTTAGTTCATTGGCTACCTTTTCAATGGTATTAACAATACGAAGTTGGTTTTTCATATCCAGGTTGGATTCTGGTTCATCTAAGATGATGAGCTCAGGTTCAGAAACTAACGCCCGAGCCATCATCACCATTTGAAGTTCTCCACCACTTAGCTGATTACAATGTTTATGCGCTAATTTACCCACGCCTAATACCTCTAACATTTGAATGGCCTTATCATAATCTTCAGCTGACGGCGTCACAAAAAAGTTTTGTTTTTTATTTAAACCCATTATCACTGCATCCACTACCCTATAAGAAAACACGCCATGCTTTGCCTGTGGGACATAACTTGTTTTTTTCCAGAAGTCACCTCCAGAATAAGAGGTGACCTTTTTTCCATCTAAAAGGGTTTCACCTTTTTTCCATTTCAAAAAGCCCATCATACATTTTAAGAGCGTTGTCTTGCCTGCACCATTAGGCCCTAAAATAGTTAGTATGGTGTTGCTCCCTATTTCTAGATTAATATCACTAAATAATAGCTTCTCTCCATAGCCAAAACTACCATTATGTACCTCTAATTTCATCGTGTGTTCCCTCCTAATGTTTTTCTCAACATGACTGCAAAGAATGGTGCCCCAACAATAGCTGTTAATATAGAAATAGGTAATTCTGCTGATGTCATCGTTCGAGCAATGCCATCAATGAGTAGCAAATAAATTCCACCTAATAGGATACTAACAGGTATGAGGCCTCTATGATCATTCCCTACGAAAAACCTACCAATGTGAGGAATAACCAAGCCAATCCATCCAATGACACCACATAACGATACAGAGACAGCTGTCATTAAAGTAGAGGTGACTATAATCACTAGCCTTAGCACCTCTACTCTTACGCCGAGTGAACGTGCCTCTTCTTCATCTAAAGAAAGTAAGTTCATCTTCCATCGTAAAACAAACATAATAATCATACATGGTACAATGGTAACTAATGCAATCATTACTTTTTTATAAGAGGCAGATGCTAAGCTTCCCATTAACCATACTGTAATGGCTGGTAACTTATCTTGAGGGTCTGCTAGATATTTTATCAATGAAATAAAAGCTTCAAAAAGGGCACTCACAATAACCCCTGAAAGAACTAACATAAATAATTGTGTTTTATTCTTTATTCTTGAAACTAATAGCACAATGGCAACTGCTAATAATCCGAATACTAAGGCTTGACTTTGAACAATAAAGGCATTGGCTGAAAACAAAATACCTAGAGCTGCACCAAAGCCGGCACCTGCTGATACCCCTAAAATATCAGGACTTACTAAAGGATTTCCAAAAAGGCATTGATAAGCTGCTCCGGAGCAAGCTAAGCCTGCTCCAATCATCATGCTTAACAAAATCCTTGGTAGGCGTACTTGCATGACAACATTAGCATGTATAGGGTCTATCTGCTCGAGATTGCCTGTAAGGTGACCAACAATTATTTTCACCACTTCAATAGGGGTGATATCGTATCGTCCTATACACATCGAGAAAAAGAATGCACCAATTAACAATCCAATCATTATTAAAACTTTTAAATAGATATTTCTCATTAAGGATTTTTTCATATTCATTGTTTTCACCTTACAAACTTTCATCTATAAATTAAAAATCTTGAACATCATCTAATATGTCACTTAACATTTCTTCTGATATCTCAAAGTTATAAACATCTTTATAAAACGTTTTAATTTCTTCTTTCATATCCATATTCTCAAAAAGCTCTGGATGTTGAATTTTTGCTAACCATTTAACCATTAGTGGTGTTTCTACCCCTGGTGGATCCCAACGATAACCACCAATTGGAATTTTATAAACTTGCCCTTCTTTTACAGCATCAACCACAGACCAATCTTGTCCTTCAAGCGTATTATTCATTAAGTCACTTGGTTGTAACTCTGTAAAGTTTCCAATGTAGATAATGCTTGGATTCCACTCATAGATTTGCTCCATGTTAACATTTAAAGCATCTCCTGATAAATCTTTAGCTGGATTGAGAGCACCACTATTTTCTATCCAATAATTATAGAAACCTGTACCTGTTACCTTAAGATTGTCTGTTAATACAAGAATGTCAGAAATTTCTTCTTCAGATAAGGTATCGATTTTATCTTTCACTTCTTTTACATTTTCATGGAAATAAGAAATAAGCCATTCTGCTCTTTCTTCATTACCTGTCATTTTACCAA
>JAEZKI010000088.1 GCA_023415525.1 Bacillota bacterium
AATTACAGAAGCTGAAGGGTTTTATGCATATAATGAAGTTAGATAGGAAAACTTTAATAATGAATAGGATAAAAGTTTAATTTAAAAGAGGAGTGAACAATTATGAAATTCTTTGAAGCCTTAAGTGGCCGTCATACTATAAAAAATATTAAGCCAGACGTTGCTTATCAAAATATGAAAAAAGACAAAAATATAATGCTTTTAGATGTAAGAGAAAAAGATGAATTTGCCACTGGACATATTCAAGGGGCACGAAATGTGCCTCTCAGTAGCATGACACAAGAGATTGAACGACTTGTACCCCATAAGGATAAAACAATCTATGTTTATTGCTTAAGTGGAGCACGAAGTACAAGAGCTTCTAACCTACTTAAACAAATGGGATATACCGAGGTGTATAATTTAGGAGGCATAGCTGCATGGCCCTATGAGATTGTAAAATAGGAAAAAGGCTAGAAAAACTAGAAGAAAATAAAAAAAAGAGGTAATATAATAAAGAAGACATAAAATAGGCATAAGTAAGACGAAAAAGCAAGATAAAAATGAGGCAGTTAAAAGCGTAAGTACAACAAATAGGGATTACGCTAAAGTAAATAAAAGGAAAAAGAGAAGGAGGAAAGATCTATGAAGAAGGTAGTTATTGTGGGTGGCGTGGCAGCAGGAGCGTCTGCAGCAGCTAGATTAAGACGACTAGATGAGCAAGTAGAAATCGTATTGTTTGAAAAAGGGGAGTATATTTCATTTGCTAATTGTGGACTTCCCTACTATATAGGAGATGTCATACAAGAAAGAGATAAGTTATTGGTGGCAACACCCGCTTTGATGAAGGATCGGTTTCGAATAGATGTAAGAACACAAAGTGAAGTGGTAGGTGTAGATACCGCTAACAAGAGGGTAAGAGTACAAGAAAAAGGTGGGAAGCTGTATGAAGAAAGCTTTGATGCCTTGGTTTTAGCACCAGGTGCTAAGCCACTAAAGCCAGCTATACCAGGTATAGAAAGTCATAAAATCTTATCCCTTAGAAATATCAAAGATACAGATCAAATCAAAGCAATGACTACTCATGCCCATTCTATTATAGTGATAGGAGGAGGCTATATTGGAGTAGAATTAGCAGAAAATCTTAGACATATGGATAAAGAGGTTACGCTGATTGAAGCAGCGCCTCATATATTAGCTCCTTTTGATGAGGAGATTGTTATTCAAGCAGAGAGAAAACTAAATGAAAAGGGTGTTCACCTTATCTTAAACAATGGCGTGAAGGCCTTTTATGAAGAGGGACATCAAGTTAAAGTTGAACTTCAAGATGGTTCCTTTGAAAAGGCAGATTTTGTAGTAACCGCTATAGGGGTAACACCTGATACAGATTTCTTAAAGAACTCAGGAATTAATCTAGGACCTAAAGGTCATATCCTTACCAATGAGCATATGGAAACAAATATCAAAGATATTTATGCAGGAGGAGATGCGGTCGAAGTGATTGACTTCATATCTGGAAATCAGACTGCCATTCCTTTAGCAGGGCCTGCTAATAAGCAAGGACGTATTATTGCAGATAATCTAGCAGGTATTAAGACATCCTACAAGAATACGCAAGGAACTTCTGTTATCAAGGTCTTTGACCTAACCTTTGCTGCTACAGGAAACAATGAAAGACAGCTTAAAAAGCTAGAAATCCCCCATCATACCATAATCATTCATCCTAATAATCATGCAGGTTATTACCCTGGAGCAACAGCTATCACCTTGAAGCTTATCTTTGATGATACAGGAGCAATCTTGGGTGCCCAGGCCTTTGGTTATGAGGGAGTAGAAAAACGTATAGATGTTCTGGCTACAGTCCTTCGCCTAGGGGGCACAGTCTATGACTTAACGGAATTAGAGCTTTCTTATGCACCACCCTTTGGTTCTGCTAAAGATCCTGTTAACTTTGCAGGCTATGTAGCAGAAAATATCTTAACCGGAAAGAGTGAAGAAGTTCATCCACGGGAGCTAAAGAAGCTTCAAGACAAGCCAGAAATAGTTGTTTTAGATGTACGTACAATAGGGGAGAGAAAGAGAGGAAAAGTTCCTCATTCCCTGCATATTAATGTGAATGAACTAAGAGACCACCTAGGAGAACTAGATAAAGAAAAAGAATACTGGATTTACTGTGCCGTAGGAGTTAGAGCTTACACAGCAGAGCGAATACTTAAGCAAAATGGCTTTAAGTGCAAAAACGTTACAGGAGGTTATAAGACATTAGAAACTTTGGATCTTGTTACTACGGAATAACCTCTATAAAAAATAAAAGCTAAATAAAAAAGTATGTCACCTTATGTGAGTTTAGGATAAGATGACATACTTTTTTTTTATGTGGTTGTGCCTTGAATAAGTTTAACACCTACTATTTGATTATACACAGTGGCCTTTTCGCCCTCTTCAATAAGCTTAATCATATTTGTACATAATAGCTCACCCATAATAGGGATAGGCTGAGCAATTGTTGTCAGGCGTGGGGATTGAAGCATCCTTGTAAATTCACTGTTGTCATAACCTACGATTTTCAAAGCATCAGGAACAGAAATAGCATGATGCGTACAATAAATATACAAAGCATAAGCAAGGATGTCATTGCTACAGAAAACACCATCAATATGATCAAGGAGAGGTGCTACCACTGTTTCAATATATTGATAGTAATAATCAAAAGTTAGTTTGGTATGTTGATACTCTAAGAT
>JAEZKI010000091.1 GCA_023415525.1 Bacillota bacterium
GTCTTATGACAGAGGCACCAGGCAAAGTGGACGATAAACAATTAGAAGAATTACAGCTCATGATTAAAGAAGAAGAACAACAATAAGTAGGAGGCTCCTCTTAAAATAAGCAGTTGAAACAATAAGACGCTTACTTAAGAGGAGCCTTTTTTGAGTTGAAAAGGAGAGGGGAGATTCGAAATGGAGTATTATTATGTGGATGTATTTAGTAACAAGGTTTTATCGGGTAATGGATTGGTAGTCGTATTTATAGATGACAGGCACATAGAAACCCAAATTCTTTTAAAGCTAGCTCAAGAGTTTAAGCAATTTGAGACCATCTTTTTGAAACAAAAGGAAAGTCATGTTTTTGAGGCAAGAATTTTTACGGTAGAAGAAGAACTAGAGTTTGCAGGCCATCCTATTTTAGGGGCAGCAGCAAGCGTCCATGAGCATTTTTTTAAAGGCGAAGAACAGGTAGAGATACGATTTAAGTTAGCAGCAAAAGAGGTAAGCACCTTCTCAAAACGACAGGAGACGAGTTATAGTGTCACAATGAATCAAGGAAGTGCCAGTTATATAGGTGAAATCAAGGAAGGGGAGGAGGAGGTATTAAGAGCCCTAGGGCTAAAGAAAGAAAATAAGAGCCAAAAACTCCCTCTTGAAGTCATTTCTACGGGATTACCTTATTTAATTGTCCCCCTTCAGTCAGGACTTGAGGAGTGCAAAATACAAGGGCCCGGATTGGAAAGCTTACTGGATAAGCATGGTGCTAAATTTGTCTATGTCTTTGATGAAAAAACATTAGAAGCACGAACCTGGGACAATTTGGGGAAGGTGGAAGATGTGGCTACAGGAAGTGCAGCAGGACCTTTATGTGCTTATCTTATTAAGCATAAACTTTTTAGTATCAATCAAGAAATAGCTATTAAGCAAGGAGGTTTTGTGGGTAGGCCCAGTATCCTTAAGACTTGGATGGTAGCAGAGGAAGAAGATAAAGGAGAAATTATGTTAGAGGGGGAAGTGGCTTTTTTAGCAGAGGGGAAAATAAGAGAGCTTTTCTAAGCTAATTTCTATGAGCTATGCTATAATAAGCTATAGAATGAGGTTTTAAAGACAAAAGACAATAAAGGAGGCAAACTATGACAAAATGGGGTATTTTAGCAACAGGTACGATTGCTCATAAATTTGCTCAGACTATCAAGGGAATGGGAGAAGAGGCTACAGTAATAGCTTGTGCTTCTAGAAATGAGGAGAAGGCTAAATGCTTTGCAAAGGAATATAATATTCCTAAATATTATGGGAGCTATGAGGCACTTGTACAGGATAAAGAGGTGGATGCCATTTATATCTGCACGCCCAATAATTTTCACTATGAAAATATGAAAATGTGCATTGAAGCAGGTAAAGCTGTACTTTGTGAAAAGCCTTTTACTGTCAATAAGAAAGAGGCTGAAGAAATTTTTGCTTTAGCCAAAGAGAAAAAAGTTTTTGTAATGGAGGCTTTTTGGGTAAAATTACTCCCACTCTATAAAGAGTTACACCAACTTATAGAGACAGGTAGTATAGGAGAAGTACGTCATTTAAGGGCAGAGTATGGTTTTATTGCCACAGGAGCCAGAAAGGATCGTAAATTTGATTCTTCACTAGCAGGTGGGGCCTTATTAGATATAGGGATTTATAATATTGGCTTTGCCTCTATGGTTATGGGCTATTATCCTAAAAAGATTGTATCAAGCATGCAAAAAAATGCTTATGGAACAGATGAATTTGAAACCATGATTTTAGAATATGAAGGGGGTAGGACTGCCAGTCTAACTTCTACTATTGGTATGGCTATTCCCACACAAGGTGTGATTTATGGGACAGAAGGTAAAATTATTTTACCAGATTATCAAAAGGCTGAATGTCTCATAGTTGAACGTTATGATGGTGAAAAACAAGAAATTATTAGACCGTTTGAAGTAACAGGTTTTGAATATCAAATGCGAGAAGTAGCCAAATGTTTGAAAGAGGGCAAGTTAAATAGCAGTATTCAAACACCAGAAAATACATTAGCAGTCATGCAAATTATGGATGACTTACGAAAAAGTTGGGAACTCCGCTTTGACTGTGAAAAACAAGATTAAAATGAGAGAGATTAAGTGGGAGGAGAAGGAAGATGAGTAAAGTTGAACAGGTATTGGAATGTTTTAAAGAGGGATTTTCATGTTCCCAAGCTGTATTTGCAACCTATGCCAAGGAGTTAGGAATGGAGTACGAAATCGCTCTTAAGGTTTCCCAAGCCTTTGGTGGAGGTGTGGGAGGGATGGGTGGAGAATGTGGGGCTGTAACAGGAGCCTACATGGTTATTAGCCTTATCCATGGTAGAACAAGGGCTGAAGATAGTGAGGCTAGATTAACGACCTTTAGATTAGTGGAGGAGTTTTCTAAACGCTTTAAAGCGATTCATGGTACCAGTACCTGTAGTAATTTACTACAGGGGAAAGAAGGCACACACTATGAGAAGTGTAAAGACTATGTAAGGGATGCTAGTTTGATTTTAGAAGACTTATTATCCCTTTAAAAACTAGGGTTACGCGGAAGTTACGAGTAAGCCGAGTGGGAAAGAAAGATACATAATTAAAAAGTGGTGATAAATGTAAAAACTTCATGAAAAAGGCTAAATGACCTTGAATAATGAGGTTTTTTTTATTTTTATACAGTATTTTAAAATAAAATTGATAAAAATAGAAATATATGCTAAAATAAATAATCTGAATTTATTATATTATATAAATATTCTAACACAACCAAAAGGAGAGGTTGATATGACTAAGATTGAAGAACCAGAAAAGGAACCAAAGCCAAAAAGAGGAAAGCGGTTTAGTAAAGATTTTAAAAGTATCGAGGAGAGGATCTCGTGGTGCATTATAAGCCTAGTAACAGTTATGTTACTTGTTTTGGGAATGAGCTCTTCTCTTATGACTTGCGTAGGTATCCAATCTATCTTAGGGAATGCCATGGAGACTACAGCTGAAATGGCAGCAGAGAGGATTAATTGGGAATTAACAACTTGTAAAAATATTGCAATGGAATTAGGCTGTGTAGCAAGCATGTCCGATCCTAATTATTCAGCAGCAGACAAACAAGCTTTAGTGGAAGAAAAAATAAGGACATATGGCTTATTAGAAGGGAAGTTCGTTAATGCTGAGGGGATTGACGAGATAGATGGCACGGATTATAGCAAAGAGGATTATTTTAAAGAAGCACTTGCAGGAAGAACCCATATAACAGATGGTAAGATAGGCGAAGAAAACACGATTATTGTATCAGCGCCTGTATGGAAGGAAGGTTCACCAAACACGGAGACAGTAGGTGTCATTTTTTTTAGTCTACATGCTGATACCTTAAATAACATTGTAGCAAGTATAAAGCTGAGTAAAAATGCTGGAGCTTTTATTAATAATGAAGAAGGCACTACAGTGGCCCATACGGATAAGGGAGTGGCTATATCTACTACAAATATCATTAAACAAGCAGAAGAAAATAAGGGCCTTAAGAAGCTTGCAGATTTACATCGTAAAATGCTGGCTGGAGAAAGTGGTTTTGGAACGTATAGCTATAATGGTGTAGTAAAATCTTTAACTTATGTACCTATTAAAGACGTAGAGGGGTGGAGTTTTGCAGTAGTTGCTCCTATTACCGATTTTTTAAATGTTGCTATCATTGGAATTATTATAACTATACTTATAACTATAATAGCCATCTTAATAGCCGGTTATAAGGCTAAACGCATAGGAAAACAGATAGGAGAACCTATTAATCAATGTGCAGAACGTCTAAAACACATTGTAGAAGGTGATCTACAATCAGATGTGCCTAAGGTAATGACTAAAGATGAGACGCTTGTATTAGCCCAAGCCACAGAAGGAATTGTAAAAGGGATGAGCATCATGATTAATGATGTCAAATATGTGTTAGGTGCTATGGCTAAAGGTGATTTTTCAGTGAGTAGTCATGCAAGAGACAGCTATGTAGGG
>JAEZKI010000092.1 GCA_023415525.1 Bacillota bacterium
GATTACACCCATTACTTAACACCCAAAGAAGTAGCAGGAAATGATGAAGGTAACCCTATAGTAGCTTATTGTAAGGTAAATGTGAAGACTGGGCAGGTAACTCGAGTGAGTAAGGAAGATTACGAAACTATAAAGATTTCATCATAAAGGGGAACGTAGAATGGAGAATATTAGGTGGTCATGGGATCAAGTTGTTAATAGGAAAGAGTTAAAAGAATTAGAAGAGAAGTGGCATGTTAATTTTCCTATACAGTATATTCATTGTGTTATGAACCATGACAGTGGTGGATTAGAAGTATTAGATGAAAATGGTGAGTGGAAAGATGCACTAATACCTATCCCTGAATATGGATGTTCTACTATGTATCTTTTAAGCTATATTAATATTGCGTATGATAACATAAATGATATCGAGATGACGTATGAGGCTAATTTAGATATTTTACCAACAGGAGTATACCCTTTTGCTCAAAGTGGAGGAGGAGATATTTTTTTCTTTGATTACAGAAAAGATAATAATCCCTCAATAGTGTTTATGAATCATGAAAGAGCCATAAGTAAAGGTGACCTAACAGAAAAGGATATACAAGAAAAATCTTTAGATAATTGGTTAGATGATAATTTAGTAGTAATTTGTGATTCGTTTAATGAGTTACTCAATAGGGCATATCCAGCAGATTATTAAGTAAAACAATAGATATTTTGACGTGGTTATAAGGAAATAAGGAAAGCTGTAGGGAGAAAACATGAGGGAAAAGGGATTTTGGATAAAGCTTGGAGTGGGTTTAGTGATAGGTACTCTAGCTGTAGGGTTTATTGGGGTAATAGAAAGGAAGCAGCATAGGGGAGAAGAACAAGGGGAGAAAGTAGAAAGCCAACAACTAGAGAAAGAGCAAGTAGAAAGTGAGAAAGTAGAACAAATCCCTCAAGGATTTCTAGCTTCTCAATATGATCAAGAAGGGGTTGAAGAACGACTAAGTATAAAGAAAAAGGATGAGAAGCAGGAAAAAGAGCAACTTCTCACTGAGAAGGAAGCTATTTTATTTACAAAATGGTATATGTGTTATCAAGGGCATGAAATCCCTTCTCATATAGAAGTAGATCATGAGGAAGAAAATGCTTATGTAGTTTATGCCTATAATAATACTTTAGAGGATGAGCAGGAAAGCGGTACCTACCGTATAGACAAACAAAGTGGAGAAGTTTTACCTGTAAGAGAACCTCTTTTTTCAGGAGATCTACAATACAAGGATCCTATGACTTATAAAATAGAAGACGAGATGTTATGGATGATAGATGAACAAGGTAATAAAGGACGTTTATTGGACTTAACTACACTCTATTCATTATCTGAGAGCAAGTACTCATGGTGGAATGACTTTCAAAGCAAAGGAGAGTATTTAGGACAGCAGGAGGAAAATATTTATTTTGCAATAAGGCGAGTTGAGTCTGTATTTGATAGAAATGGGTATTGTGTGGATACCCTTTATCGCTATGATCTTCTCAAAAGAAAAGCCATTGTTTTAGCAGAAGAGAAGGGTGTACTTAATAGTCCTGTAGATATTCATTTAGAATTGGAGGGAGGGACTATCATATTAGAAAATCAAGAAGAGCGCTATTATTTTAAGTGTCAACGCGTAGATGCTTTTACAGGGGAACTTATTGAATATATTGAACCAAACTGTGGACGAGGTGGAAACTATTATTTTGCAAAAGAAGAAGGATTGATTTATGAAGTAATCTCTCCTAAAGAGGAGGGGGGCTATTTCATCTCTGAATATAACGAACAAACCAAACAGCAAAGATTAGTTTGCAAAATAAGTAATTCAGATTATTATGATGGACAGTCAGTTGACCCGCCAGTTAAGGATGGAGACATTATTTATTTTATGGATTATACCTACTACTCAACACCAGAAGAAGAGAAAGTAAGTAGAAAGGGAAATCCTGTTTATTGTCAGGTAAACGTAAAAACGGGACAGGTAAGTAGAGTAAGCCCAGAGGCCATGAAGGAATATTTTAAGGATAAGGAAGAATTATGTTTTTGGTCATTACAAGATTGATTAAATTTATAGGGGGCTGCAGAGAAGTAGGGTAGTTCTTCCGAACTTCTTATCTCTGGTACGCTGGAAAACGCTCCCCTACGAAGGAAGTCTCCAGAACAACCCTACTGCTCTACTAGTTTATTGATTTAGGGATCCCTTAACAGGATACAGATAGAATCTGAAAAATAACCCAGTCTCAAAAGAACTAAATAAGATGATAAGCTTTGATAATGAAAGGAATTATCCTTTATTTATAGTTGGATACTAGAAGTATTGAATTGCGGGGATAAATATGCTAAATTTATAGTAAATTCAATGTTTAAAGCCATTTGAGTAAAAGTAAAAGTGTTGATTTTACTGTACACGACCTTAACATTAGATGTATTGAAATCAGCCGTACCAGTTCCACCAGTAAAACAGGAACACCAGGTATTATTAATGTAAACGTATATACTATTAAATTTTTTGGGGTGAATTATATAAAATGAATGAAAACGATGAAGAACAGTTTAAGTGGGTACAAAAAGGTGACATTATTTTTAAACCAGGCGAAAATCCAGCAGAATATGCATATTTTGGTTGGCAAACTAGTTTAGGGGAGATGTATTTTGGGTATATTATTGGATACAAAAATTCAGCAGATACGTTAATAGATTATTCTCTATCAATGTTAGGACAAGGGCGAATAGATATAGGAGATACATATGTTTTTCCTATCTGTTTTATGTACAGGCAACTTATGGAATTGTCATTAAAAGTGTTATATATACTCTTTTCTGCTGATGATGATTCTACTAAAGAGAAAACAATACGAAAATCCTCGCATAATCTTATTAAGATGTGGACTTTTGTTAAGCCTATAATCGAAATGTATTCTTTAGAACAAGAGAAGAACGATATCGAAATAGTAGAAGCATACATAAACGAAATGCATAGTTATCAAGAAACATCCTTTGAATTTAGATATCCTACTCATAAAGATGGCAGTAGTATACATAATGATTGGGAATATTTAGATTTAGTCAATCTAAAAGACAAGATGGAAAGATTTTATAATTATATTATGGCTGTATGGCAATGCCTAGCTGAGAGAATAAATAAGTCATAAAACAAAGTTATTTCTGATGTAGGAGCAAATAAAAGAATAGTTTTAGATAAGACCAGTGATTAGCTGGTCCTGTTTTTTTTATATAACACAAAACTACAGGATACAACAAACCTAAAGCGATATACTATGTAGGTAATTTTGCTAATAAGAATAGATATTTTATAGAATTACAAATTTGAATTTAGTAAAGGGGAATACTATGGGGCAAGCAATTCCAATAAATACACCTGTGGGGATTTTACAAGGAAGAGATTGTATCTATATTAATTGATCTAGACAACTTAAAATTTTACGGTGGATTAAATGAACATCTGGTGATAGCTCATAATCAAAGAGAGATATCAAAGAAGTTAAAATTGATTTCCTATGAATTAATATTTAAAAGGGTACTTAGCTATTTTGTATGTGAATTAGATACCTATGAGAATTTAGCAGGGGCAAGTTATTTAAATGATAGTAGCTTTGATATTATAGAACAGAGTTCATGGTTAAGAAGATTTTCGATAAGAAAGGATTTTGATAGAAGTATATATAAGCATTATCGGATATTCACTTACGATATGGTGTTTAATATAATTACGGTAGATTATGATATGGATATAACAGATTAAATTCTAATTTATCAGAGAGATTATTTTACAGATAATCTCTTCCTTATATAAGTAGCTATTGTTGTTAAATAAAAAGATAGTTTGTTTAAAAGCTAGATGCTGTTAAGTAATGTAAGAGGCATTTTTATTTATTCAATGGAATAGCTATTTGCAACTAAAAAACCTACTAATGAAATCAAGGAATCATTAGTAGGTTTTTAGTTAGGGGGGCGCTTTAGATTTGGATTAGTTTAAAGAATACATGAAACAATTTGAAAATATTGTATAGTTAAAGGTGGCTGTTAATGGCTATTAGGAAGTGGTAATGGTAATAGCCATATTAAAGGAGGCGGAAAAGAAGTGAGGGGTAATAAAATAAGGGCCCTACTGGTTTTATGGTTTGCCTTGTTTTTAAGTTATGGGAAGCCTACTTTTGCAAGTAGTTTAGAGCTGAATATATCAGTGGGGATTGATGGACAATATAAAGAGAGTCGCTATATTCCTATCAGTGTTGGAGTAAAAAATGAAGGGTAAGATTTTAGAGGGACGGTTCATGTAAGTATCAATGGTAGTGGGATAGATTACAGTGAGAAAGTCCATATTGCTAGTGGAGATACAAAAAATGTAAGGGTACCTATAAGTAATATAGATAGTAAGAACAATGATTTTGTCGTGAGTATTATGGATGAAGATAATAGATTAGTAGCTGAGAAGATAGATTAGCATCCATTCCCTTAATCGAGCAGCAGCTACAGGGAAAAACACTTTTCCACTATTTTCGCCTATGCCATAGACATGGCAGTATTGCCTCTACCGATTAAGTGTAAGTTATTAAGCTAACTCTTTAGCCTCCTAGGTTTTGCTAGTTGATGATCAACTAAAATAATTAAGCATAAAGAATTATTAGAATATTTTAATATATACTGCTAAATAGTAGACTTTTATAAAATTACTTTAAAAATTAAGTCCCTAATTTCCTAGGAACTCAGCGTTCTTAGGAAGTTAGGGACTTATTATTGGGCTTAGTATTTACTTGGCACAGTAGTAAGCGATGGCTTTGGAGGCAAAGGTAGCTGTACCAGGGCCGCCTGCTTCATCAATGGTTTGAGCAAAACGGCTATCTTCACTGTACATAAGACCAAGGCCAGCTAAGATTTCTTTTGTACAGGTGTAGAAGTTGTCAGTAATGGTTTGTTGTAAGTTTTTGAT
>JAEZKI010000198.1 GCA_023415525.1 Bacillota bacterium
TTTTAAAGTATATAAATCAGAATTTGTTGGAGGGAAATTTATGGATGTTTTTGAAGCAATAAATGCAAGGCGAAGTTATCGTAGTAGTTACAAATTAGATAAAGTTCCAAGGGAAGATCTTATTGCAATTATGAAAGCCGGATTGGCTGCGCCTTCGGGGTGCAACAAGCAAACCGTTAGCCTTATCGCTGTCGATGACAGCAAATTGCTGAAACAATTGATTGGCGTTATAGACCCGCCAGTTGCGGAAACCGCTCCCGCTGCTATTTGCGTTCTTTCGCAAAGGATTTTAGCATACAGAGACAAATGTTTTGCCGTGCAGGATTACGCGGCAGCTATTGAAAACATGCTTCTTGCCATAACGACTCTTGGTTATGCAAGTTGCTGGTATGAAGGTCATATAACCGATGATGATAGAATATGCGACAAAATGGCGAAAATATTGAATGTGCCAAACAGTTATCAGTTTGTATGTTTTCTTCCCATAGGCATTCCTGAGAATGAATTACTAATCCCGAGAAAGAAAAGCTTTGAAGAGAGGGCGTGGTTTAATTGTTTTTCAGGGAAAGAAAGCTAAATTCCAATTTATATATTAGCCTATACTTGTTTAGTTTGATAATGTTGCAGTACTTTGTAGAGTATGCAAATTTGCAGATAGGTGAAATTATAAGTTAATCCAAAAGAGTTTCATATTAGCCCATTGGATAAAACAAGAATACCAAAATGGCTTTATGCTGAAAGTGATGCAAAATCAATTATTATATCAGAGACTGAAGAACATAAGCTATCCAGTTTGCTCTCATCAGTAAGAAGGCTAAATTATAGAGAGTTTGAAAGAATAGATCCTATTTATATCAGACGTGAAATGATAAAGAATTAGAGTATGTTGTTAATGTGTTACTATAGAAAGGAATTATTAGTAGTCTTGATGTATGGATTAATGGAAGTTATATAAAGAAAAATGTTAGATCATTAATAATTAAGATAGTAAAATTTTAGATATATTTTTAAGAAAATTAAAAATATTATGCATTGAAACAAATGATTGTAGACTTTATAATTAAGAAAAACAATAATTATTGAAAGATATGGGGTGCAAAATGTTTAAAGATAAAAGTGGTTTGTTTGAAGATTTTGGATTTAAGTTAGTTGTAATTAATAGTTTATTGGAGGAAGACACGAGCTTTTATGATGCCCTTGAGGCCATGAAAGAAGAATATGTTAATACCTATGAAGGGGATAGATTTGAATGTATTCCAGAGGTGGTTGATTTTTTTGAGAATTTAAAGCCAACAAAAGAAGACTTAGCACTTGTTACAAGTCTTTGCTTTGATGGTGGTGAGGACATATATTCCTTGATTATGCTAGATTGGGATGGTGAGTCCGATGAGTTTGATGTAAAAAGTATAAACGGGTTTGAGAGCTTACCAAACCTAAAAGAGGTGCAGTATATTGCGATGTGTTCTGAGGAACTGATGGATGGATTTATTGCAAGAGGTATTAAGGTAATATAGTACCCATTGTATTAATTTTAGAGTGTGTGAAGATAAGTCTGCAAATACAGATCTTCTATGATAAGTATTGAGCTGGTCAGCTATGAATTAACTGTCAGCTCTTGTTTTATATATACGATCTAATATATGGGCATGTCAAGAGGAGGCGTCATCCATGTGCCTTTCTAGATTACGTATTAGATATACTACTTGGGAAGTCACCCTTCATACATGATGCTTAATTTACCTTAGTGTTGGTTATGGGTTTGTAAAAAATGAAGCTGGAGCAATCAATAGGTTAATAGATCCATTAAGTTGTATTGATAGTAGGTTACGAGAGGGTATATATGAATATAATACGGATTTAGAAATGTATGAAGAATATGAATAATAGGGTATGCTCATTAACTTACTATAGGTTTATGGAGGAAATGTTATTATGAAAATGTCCACTTTTTTAGAAAAAACGAGAGAGAACGTTAATATTGATTGGAATGAAGTAGAAAATTACCTTGGCTTTAAGTTGCATGATAATGTAAAAGTTTTTTTTTCAAGAACACTTTCCGAAGATGGAATACAAGGTGTAGTTAATTTTTGTGAGAAAGATTTTATAGAGCAAACTGGAGATGTAAGAAACGACAAATGGTTGTCATTTAACCATTGCGAGGGAAAGGTGGAGTTTGAACTTGAACTTCTGACAATATCAGAAAATGCAAAGTTTGAAATAGAAGATGCATTTAATCGTTGGACAGGTGGGAATGATTTTGGGCCCAGAGTTATGATTGGACAATTCTATTTCAATATTGGCGAAATTTTAATACTTATAAATAATGATACTGGAAAGATAGAGTGGATGGATTGTGGTTATGGATATTTTGATATCTATGAAGCAAATCCTCATGGAATATTAGCTAATGATATACAAGAATTTTTAGGTAAGTTTTCAAGCAAAAAATGATTTTAAATTTATTATACGAATAGATAAATACATAGTATTGATAAAGAAAGTGATATTAGGG
>JAEZKI010000203.1 GCA_023415525.1 Bacillota bacterium
ACCTAATAGAGATAAGAGAGGAAGAAAAGGTAGTCCCAGTATTTTAAAGAGAGGTGTAAAATTAGCTACAAGCAAAGCTAAGGTACCAATGGCCAGTACAATAGGGATAACAGCTAACCACATATCTAAAACGTTTTTAAAGCCATCAATAATAATATCTTGAAATAAACTTTGTTGTTCAGCCTTAATCAGTGCTTCATCTAAGCCTTTTTTGAACTGGTGAGAAAGTAAGGTTGTTTCTGCTTGACTACTAGGAATACTTCCATCAATAAGCACATCTTTTTTTCGAGAAAGAGGAGGAAGCTTTGGCATAATAATAGCGGCCGCAAGACTAGCTAGAGTAACTGTTAAATAAAAGGGTAGAAACATAGAACTTAAACCAACTGTATCAATAACAACTAAACTAAATGTAATGGAGACTAAGGAGAAGGTTGTCCCAATGACTGCTGCTTCTCTTTCAGTATAAAAACCATCTTCATATTGTTTGCTGGTTAAAAGAACACCAATACTTCCATCGCCTAGCCAAGAAGCAATACAATCAATAGCTGAACGACCAGGTAAATTAAAAATGGGTCGCATAACCTTTATAAGCAGGTTTCCGATGAACTCCAACAAGCCAAAGTTAAGGAGTAAAGGAAGGAATAAGCCTGCAAATAAGAAGATAGAGAATAGAATAGGTAGTAAATCATAAAAGACTAAACCACCTGTGTCCATAGAGGCTATAGCTGGAGCGATTTGTGCCAATAGAGGAACGGTAGATAGGTCCATAAACTTAGTACACAATAAGAGACCTACAAAAATAAAAGCAATGATACGCAGGATAAACCAAATAGGCTTCACATTAAATAACGTATTACAAAAAGGAGACTTTATAAGAAATTGAGGATTAAAAACCTTGAATATAATGGCACCAAATAAGGAGATGGTAACCAATAAAGCAAGGATATAGGGCATAATGGAGGCCAATAAATTTTGTAAGCCACTTGAAACAATAGCTATAGGAATAGTAATCTCGCCATTAATAGAGAGAGGCGTCATGAATAAAAATACACCAATTAGTGAAGGAATAATAAATTTTAATATGCCATGTAGAGAGTATTTGTTCGTTTTAAGCTTATGCATGTTAATTACCTTTCTGTGAAATCTATAAATTATGTAAACTAGTATAACGTACAATGAAAGAAAAAACAAGATAATAAATGCATAATTATGCATAATAATACTTGGTGAGTGAAAAAAAGGACTGCTATAAGTCAAGACAAAAGCTTAATCTTATGCAATCCTATATTAGGGAAAGGATATTAAAAACAGAACACAATAAGAATAATATTTTTCTTTTATATTTACAAGGTAGTGGGCCTTAAAGTTTGAAAATAATCCCTAAAATACCACCACATAGGATGAAGAAGATGGGATGCCTCTTTGATTTTTGAGTGACCAATAAAAGAGGTAAGAAAATAAGAAGAGCCTTTCTATTAACAAGATCTAAAAGCTGATGTGTAAGTTGAAAATGGCTAATGTTAAGGAGTGAAATTTTAATGACCTCAAAACCAGCTAAGGCAATAAGAGCAGTAACAGCAGGTCTTAAACCATAGAAGGCCCCTTTTACATAGGAATTTTCATTAAGGTGATTTAAAAATTTAGCAATAAGAAGAATGATCACAATAGAAGGGGTGACAAGGCCAAGAGTAGCGATTATGCCCCCCAATATACCTCCTGCTTGGTAACCTGTATAAGTAGCCATATTTATGCCAATGGGGCCAGGGGTTGACTCTGAAATAGCAATCATATCAGGTAGAAGAGCAGCATCTAGCCAAGTATAACGTTGGGCCATCTCATATAAGAAGGGGAGTGTGGTTAAACCACCTCCTAAGGCAAATAAGCCTGTTTTAAAAAACTCCCAGTAGAGTATAAAATACGTCATTAGGCTATACCTCCCTTTTTCTTAGAGGTAAGGATACCTAGGCCACCAGAAACTAAAATAATAAAGAGGGGGAAATAGAAAAAATAAGTCCAACAAGCAAAGTAACAAGAAAGAGGCAAAGACTTAGCACATCCTTTACAGAAGTTTTAAGCATTTTAATAACCACATTAATGACAAGAACAGCAACAACAATACGAATGCCATTAAAGGCATGCTGAACCATTGGTAGGTCAGTAAAGTTTTTTAAGAAGGCAGCAATTAACATAATGATGATAAGTGAGGGTGTAACCATGCCTAAGGTCGCTATAATACCACCTATAATCCCCTTTACCTTATAGCCTATAAAGGTAGAGGTATTAACGGCAATAACACCAGGGGTACATTGGCCTACAGCGTAATAATCCATGATTTCTTCCTCGGTGACCCAATGCTGCTTATCGATAATTTCTTTTTGAAGCATAGGAAGCATGGCGTAGCCTCCACCAAAAGTGAAGCAGCCAATTCGGGCAAAAGTTATAAATAAAACCCACAAGTCCTTCATATTTTATACCTCAGCTTTTATGAATGTAATAGTAGTATGCCACAAATATGCATTTAGATAACTGAAACGAGACATTTAATGCAGTAAAGTGACAAAAATTCTTGTATGATTATCACATTTTATAAGGGATGGTTTGAAACACTAGCTATTCCTGTAGTATAATAAAAAGTAAGTGATAAACTGAAGAAGATAATAAAGGAGCTATATATGGAAAAATTAAAACAGGAGCTTATACAGTATAAATGGGTTTTTATAATAGGTTTGGCAGTAGCTATTGTATTAGGCGTAATAGGTGCTAATTTACACGTATTTTCCTTTATGGCTTATAAGGCAAAAGAAGATACCACCCCTATTATTGAATTGCTAAAAAAGGACATTAAAAATATCAAGCGACAAGATGACTGGTATTATAAACAAGGGGTGAGCTATCTTTTAAAAGAGGGAAGTCAAGAAAGCTTAGACTTTTTAGATGAAAACTTTGGGAATTTTATTTTAGAAAGGCAATATGACATTATTGAGGGCTATAATAAACAGCAGTTGTTATTAAAAAATCAAAATGCCTTTATGACTCTTTTCATGCAAGACATAAGCCGTCAAGGGTGTAAAACCTACTTGCAGAGAATGGCACCAGAAGCATTAGATGAAGCCCTTTATTATTATTTTGGTGCAGAGCCAACAGTAGATAAGACACTGGTAGAGACTTTAGGCAGTGTTTTGAGTAACTATCCACATCAATTACCACTTAATAAGTTCAAATTTAATTTATATGAAGTACTGGTTTTAGAAGATGAAACCTTAACGGAGCAAAAAGCAATACTCTTTAGTAAATGTGAGAGTGAGAAGGCAAGAGAGCTTTTCTTTGCTAAACTAAAGACAAAGCCAGTTGCTTTAGATACATTGAAGGAGTGGATCGAATTCCTTAATAGGAATGGGGTATTAAAGCCCCAGGAATATGTAGAATTTAGTAATAAGTATTCAGAGATCCAATTGGCTAGGCAAGGGCTTAAGGATTTGGAAACCAAAGAGGTGGATTTAAATAATCAAAAAGAAACCATAGAACTTCAATTAGGTGATCGACTTAAGTTACTAGAACAGCAGCAACAGACAAGAGACAAGCTCCAAACAGAAGTGAGTGAATTAGAAAATAAATTAGAAAGTTTAGCTGATTATGCTTATATGGCCCTTTATATTGAAGCAGGTTCAGGCCTTGGAAAAGGGGAGTATGAAGCTTCTACCCCTAAGAAGAATATTTTTGGAAATTATAAGGCTTCAAGTCAAAAATATATCGTTAAATTGTCTTCTACTGAGTTTTACAAAGAAGGTGTTTACTATGTAGATGTCTATTTAAAAGGGACTAAGA
>JAEZKI010000274.1 GCA_023415525.1 Bacillota bacterium
ATTTATGTGCAGGTACTATAAGTTTATGGGTTGCTATAAAGGCAAAGGAAGAGGTTTATGGTTTGTTAAGCAGTTTGGTAATAGGATTAGCTTTACACTATTTATTTAATGCCTTACCTTTTATAAAGCAAATGAATAGGCAGGGTTATATGTTGCGTAACTTATCCTATCTTGCTATAACTATTCTTTTTCTAATCTTATGCAGCCGAGTCGTTTATAAAAAAGATTTTTCCATTGAAAGAAAATGTTAGGAGAGAACTATGTGGAGAAATATCATCAAAATCAGTATAGTAGCAGCAGTGGCGTTTGGGGCTTTTAAATTAGCTAGTTTTTCAGTTAATGAGCTAGTTATAGAAGCACAAAATAAGAAAAAGACACTAGCAGATGTTATTATTCAAAAAGAAGTTGCCAAACAGTTAGAGGTGGTACAAAAGCAAATTGATGAGGAAACCCAAAAAGAAAACCTTGTTATTGAAGAGCAAAAGGTAGAAATGAAGCCACCTATTCCACAAAAGGTAAAAGAGCCTTTAAAAGAAGTTATTTCTAATGAAGAGGAAAAGATAGTAGAGCAAACAACAGAAGAAAAAGAGAATATAGATGAGATACAAACTTCCACAGAAGAGATGACAACAGATGCCAATATACAAGTAATGGCTCAAGAAGACCCTAGGCTTACTACAGCTCGGCAAGGCATAAGTGAAGGAAGGCCTCTTACTAAAGAGGAAGTGGAAGCCATAAGTTTATATCTTGTAGACAATTATTTTCTTGATGGCTATACCTATTCAGAACAAGAGAGTGATCCTGTGAGAAAAGCTAGAAAGAGTTTGGCTAATAATATGGAGCTCTATGTGATGAATAGCTTAGACCCACTGATTAATAGCTTTATGGACTTTAAGGATTTAAAGAAAGAGTCCATTCAAGAAAGTATAGGGAATATGAAGCTTTTACAGGAAGATTTTAAAATGCAGTATGAGGGAGTTAAGGCGGAAGGACCAGAATTTGAAGTCATCTACAACGAAATAAATGAATATTTTGACTTAGCCATGGGGACACTTGACACGATGCAGGAGATTGCAGGCACTATGGATGCTTCAGATCCTTCCTATAATCCTATATTAGCTCTGCCAACCTTTATGCAACAGATGACCAAGGAAGTATTGCCTTCTGTAAGGGATGTTATCAATAAGGGCATTGACTTGAAGGAAGAAACTAATAAAATCTATCTTGAAGGATTAGAAGATAAAAAACTTTTAACAAGAGACGAAGTAGTGGAGCTGATAATGAATACAGGAATGAATACTGAAGCAGATGCAGGCTTTAGTATAAGTGGCATCATGAGAGAGTAATAAAAAATAACCTTTAAACATAATAACTTGTTTAAAGGTTATTTTTTATAGGCTAGGAAAGTTCTACTTTTTTGTTATGGTTGGGTGGTAAAATTGTTGCTTAGCTCATCGATGGTAGCAATAATATTACCAGAGAGTGCATTGAGGAATTCAGGGTTATCTCCTATTTTATCCAGTTTCCATTCTCCCTTTTCTTCTGTTAGGTGAATACTCACATGGGTAACAAAATTTTTTTTAGCTGACTCAATATCTTTTATAATGGTTTCCTCTACTTTTTTTACGATTTCATCATCAGTAGCCCCGTTAAAAGTCATTTGTAAGTCTGTTTTGAGATATTCAGTGATAGTACTTTGAAAGGCTTTACCTAGATCATAAGTAATAAAGGTTGTTTGAACAACAGCCTTTTTAGGGTCTTTTTCATCTAACTCAGCTTTATCAATAGAGTAGTCAAAGTCAAACATTTTATCAAAGAGATTATTAGCAAGCAAAGGAGAAATATCTTCAACTTTATTTTTAAAATTCGGTATATTATCTATATTCTCAACATAGATTTCTTTAACAGCTGTAAAATTTTGAGCTTTTAGTGCGTCTAAGAATTTGCCAGTCGCTTCAGTAGGAGTAGATTTTACTTGCTGATTATTACTGCAACCGCAGCAGTTAAAAATAAGTAAAGCGTAAAGCAGAAGAAAAACATATTTATTCTTCATAAAGACCTCCTTTAAAATAATATAACCTACTACTTACTATTTACAAAAAGTATAAAAAATATAAATCTAAAAGAGAAAAAACTAAATAAATAATAGGATTAAAAATTTTATATTTAGAAAATTTTGATAAGTGCAAAAAGTTGTCATAAATTTATATGTACATAAGAGTAAATATTTGCATGACAATAAAATTTATTGTATTCAAACAAAAGATAAGGCATATTTAGTGTAGTAATAGAGTGTATCATAGGCTTTTTGGGCTACATAAATAATTATTACGATTAAATGAGGAGGATAATGCATGAAGCTTGTACAGACACAGCTAAGAAAAGCAGGTAATAAGGAAACTCCTAGAGGGATTAAAACAAAGGCAAGTACATTGACACTAGAAAAACCTAAGTTAAATAAGCTTACTATTGCTAAATCTATTAAGACCAAGCTAATTATTATTACCGTTATGTTTGCCACTATCCCATTGCTTTTAGTTAATATTATTTCGTCCTCTGTTTCAGCAAGCACATTGAAAGAAACGAGTACACAGCTTACATCTGATATTGTTAATCAAACAAGCTCCAGTATCAATTATTTCCTTCAAGATATAGAAAAAAATGTTACCAAATATATTATCAATGATTTGAATTCACAAACTAATAATCTTCTTATTGCTTATAGTAAAGCGACAGGCAATCAAGGAGAAAAGGTAAAAGTGGTTCAATCTATTAAGAGAAGCTTAGTTTACCTTGGCTCAATTGAAAAAAGTATAGAGGGAGCCATCCTTATAAGTGAGGATGGAACGGTGATGGGCAATAACTCTTCAGTCAAAGAAGAAGAACTAGCCCAATTGGGGAGTATGGAATTTGATGGAGAATATTTATGGCTAAAAGGTTTAAGTTCTGATGGAAAAGGTGTCTACTTCATAAGAAAGGTATCTAATACCGTTATAGGGGAAGCGTTTGGTATTATGGTGGCACCTGTTAAGTTGGATAACATTATAGCCGATATGGAAAAAATCAAATTACTAGAAGGAGCCAATGTTTATTTAACTGATGAAAAAGGAAAGATAATTTATAATAAGAATTCTGAACAATTGACAGTTGAAGATTACGTATGGGATTATGTAGGAACAAATATGGAACCTACAGGGAGCACCATTAAAAAGAATACATTAATTACTTATGCAACAGCCAATAATGGTTGGAAAATTATTGCTGAACTACCACAAAAGTCCCTTACTAAGAATTTGAGTGCAGCTACGGTACTTATATGGATGCTTATAGCTGTTTTAGCGATTATTGCAGTAATAGTAAGTGTCATTTTTTCCAAAAGCTTTTCAACTCCCATTATTAATATGATGAAGTTGATGAAATCAGCTGAGGAAGGCGATTTAACCGTACGTATAGATACAAAACGTACAGATGAAATAGGCCTTCTGTGTTTGAGCTTTAATAAAATGGTTAGCAATATTCAAAAACTCCTTGAAGAGACTCAGCATGTCATTGAAGGAACGATAGAGGGGAGTAAGACTTTAAATACTTCAACCAATCAGTCTGTAGAAGCTTTTGAACAACTTGCTTCATCTATAGAAGATATTGCTACAGGCTCTAGCAACCAAGCTATAGATGCACAAAAGACATCAAAAGCTATGAATCAGCTTTCAGATAGTATTCAAGAAGTAATGGAGAGAACAAAGAGTATTTATACAGATAATCAAGGGGCTAAAGTTATTATAGAAGAGGCATCTCATGTTATGGATACCCTTAATGCAACCATGAGTTCGTCTATTCAGGTATCTGGCAAAATCAAGGATAGCATTATTGAACTAAGCACTCTAACAAGAAGTATTGGGGAGATTATGAAGTTAGTGGATGGTATTAGTGAGCAGACCAATCTTTTAGCCTTAAATGCCAGTATCGAGGCTGCAAGAGCAGGTGAGGTAGGCAAGGGCTTTGCAGTAGTTGCTCATGAAGTACGTAATCTAGCAGAGCAATCTAAAAAGTCAACCCATAATGTTAGAAGTACGCTGAATACCATTGAAAAGAAAACAAGTGATGCTGTAGACTTAGTTAAAGAATCTAATAGGATATTTGCTAACCAAGAACAGGCGGTAAAAAAAGCATATACTGCTTTCTTAAATATTATAGAAAAACTAAAGAGTATGGATATTAATATAGGAAACGTTAATACAGAAGTCAATGATATGGAAAAACTTAAAGAGAAGATGCTTGAGAACATTAGCCGTATTAAAATGATTACAGAGGAAACGGCTTCAGCTACAGAAGAGGTTAATGCCTTAAGCGAAGAGCAAAAAGCAGTTATGATGCAATTATTAGGAATATCATACAAGCTCAATGATTCTATGGATGTTTTAAATAGCTCCATGACCAACTTTAAGATAAACTAATAAATAGCCTAGAAATAGATCAAAGCTAAAAATAAGAATGAGGCCAATAAAATCAGTAAACAAAAAAGCTAGAACCACTAAAGGGTTATAGCTTTTTTTGTTTAAATTATATTAAATAGTATAGAATATTTTAGGACAATAAGATACCATAGAATCAGAGAAAAGGGAGGATAGGCTATGAAGGAACATATATTAGTGGTAGAAGATGATAATGATATCAATAGATTATTATGCCGATTAATTAGTAATAATGGTTATGAAGCACAAGGAGCATATTCAGGGACAGAAGCTATGCTTTATTTAAAACAGGAAGATTGGCAAATGGTCATTCTAGACTTAAATTTACCTGGGCTTAACGGAGAAGAAATTTTAGCAGCCATTCGGGAAAAAGGGGACATTCCTGTTATTGTGATTTCAGCACGAATAGACAAAGAGACTAAAATCAATGTGCTTCGGGCAGGGGCTGACGATTATATTACAAAGCCTTTTGACTTAGATGAAGTAGCTGCACGTATTGCAACGAATCTGAGACGTAGTAAAGGTATGATGATAGAGAAAAAGACTTCACAACTTAACTATAAGGATATCCGTCTCAATATAGATACAAAGGAAGTGAAGGTGAAGGACACTCCCATAACTTTGACCGTAAGAGAGTATGGGATTTTAGAAATTTTACTTACTTATCCTAAGAAAATTTTTTCTAAGGCCAATTTGTTTGAGAGTGTTTGGGGTGAGGACTATATGGGAGATGATAACACCGTCAATGTACATATGAGTAACCTACGTAGTAAACTTAATAAAGCTAACGCTGAGGAGGAATACATAGAGACTATTTGGGGAATGGGTTATCGGCTAAAATAATTAAGGTTTTCTTAAGGAATTCTTTTAGATTTCTTAGGGCTTTCCAGATAATCTTAAAGAGAAAAGGGAAGAGAGATAAGAGGGACAAAAAATGGAGACTATCTTAAAAACCATTAATCTAAGCAAACAATTTAAGAAGGAATGGGCTTTAAAGGAAGTTAATTTGACTGTTAAAAAGGGCGAAATCTATGGCTTTATTGGTGAGAATGGGGCAGGTAAAACCACCTTATTACGTATTGTATCAGGTTTAATGACACCTACTCTTGGTGAAGTAGAGCTTTATGGGGAACGCAACTTAAAAAATCAAGAAATTTTTAGAAAAAAGATAGGCTGTATGGTAAACGGACCTTCTTTTTATACCAGTTTAACGGCAGAGGAAAACTTAGAGCTTATTCGGAGAGTAAAAGGTATTCCAGGAAAGAAATGTATTGGGGAGATGCTGGAAGTCATGAGCCTAGAGGATGCCCAAAATAAAAAGGTAGCTCATTTTTCACTAGGAATGAAGCAGCGTTTAGGACTAGCAGCAGCTATGCTAGGGGAGCCCGAGTTCCTTATTTTAGATGAGCCCATAAATGGTTTAGACCCTAAAGGCATGCTAGATATGCGAGAGCTCCTTAAACGTCTTAATAATATGTATCAAGTAACCATTTTAATATCCAGTCATATTTTAGGAGAGCTTTATCAGATAGGTACCTCCTATGGGATTATTCATAAAGGAAGTTTAGTGGAGCAATTGACTAGGGAAGAAGTAGCAAGACGTTCGAGAAAGGCTTTAAGAATACAAGTTGATCATGTAGAAAAGGCTACTAGCTTAATTGAAGAAGCGTTACATACCCGTAATTTTGAAGTCTATCCAGACCATATTATCCGCCTTTATGAAGAAATCAAAGAACCTGGCTATCTTTGTAAGCTCTTAGTACAAAATGAGATTATGGTGAGCCAGCTCACAGAAGAAGAGGGCAGCTTAGAAAAGTATTTTCTAGAGAAGGTGGAAGGAGAAAGCCATGCTTAATCTGATAAAGAGTGAAGGGTATAAGCTTTGTAAAATAAGGAGTTTTAAGATTTTAATAGTTGTAATGATTGTGAGTACATTTATTGCTAGTTTTGTGATGTGGATAGAGAACCCTAATCGTAAAATGGACGATAGTATACAAGAAGAGGCTATCCAGCAGGAAATAGCAAAGGAGTACCAAATAATTATGGAAAAGTATGATATGGATGAGGAGGAAGCCTATAGATTTATGTTAGAGTCAGGAGACGGTATACCTGTTAATGGAGAGGGAATGGTTATTACAGGTGTGGCCAATGTATCTGCTGCTTTTATGATATTTTCCATTTTAGCGAGTCTATTTATAAGTACAGAATTTAAGTCAGGCTCCTTAAAAATAAGTGTGGCGTTTGGAAATAGTAGGAAAAGGATTTATACGGCTAAGATGTTGGTTTATTGGTTAGGCGGTTTACTATTAGGCTGGATTTTTCCTATTGTAGGTGGGATAGTGATTAGTTTTGCTTGTGGATGGGGGAGACCTTTAAGTAGAGAATGCTTACTGTATCTATTAAGATTGTTTATCTTGGGAAGTTTACTTCATATAAGTGCACTTACTGTTATAGGGGCTATAGCCATTGCAACCAAACAGATAGGGGCAACTATAGGAATAGGGTTTGCCTTAGGTGGCATAGCTGAGATATTGTATGGTTCAGGAAGGTTAATCCAAGTAGGTCATTTCAAATGGCCTCATTATTTTTGGATTGGACAATATAACGTTCTTTTAAAAGAAACCGTCACATCCGCACAGTTATTAGAAATGATTGCTTGGGGAGTTTTAGTGACACTAGTAGCCTTTTGCGTAGGTCTGCATCTCTTTGAAAAAGCAGAATTTGAATAAAAAGGAGTAACTAGAAAGAGGTGAGCAAGTGAGATATGGTATGGAACTTCTAGTAAGTCTATTAGGAATCCTTTGGATAAGTATTCTTACGGCAAAATTATATAAGCTAAAAAGGGGTATAAGAAATGTAAATAAGCAATTACTAGAGCAATGCGTGTCAAAGGAATTTAGTCCACTTCAAATGGAACTGGGGGATTGCGAGCTAGAAGAATTAGGGGAGAGACTCAATGATTACCTCAAGCTTTATAATGAGTGTGAGGCGAGAAGCAGAGCCACAGAAATGAAGCTTAAAAGGGCTATTGCCAATATGTCTCATGATTTACGGACACCTCTCACTTCTATTTTAGGTTATATTCAGCTTTTACGTGAAGGAGAAGTGACTCTTGAAGAGAAGGAAAAGTTTTTGGAGGTAGCACAAAAGAAGGGAAAGAGCCTTCAAGGACTTCTCAATGACTTTTTTGAACTCTCTATTGTGGAATCTGTGGATTATGAACTGCACTTACAACCTATAAATGTGGACAATTTAGTAAAAGAGCTTTTATTTTCATACTATGATAATTTTATCCAAAAACAGATTCAACCCGAGCTTCTTTTTCCCAATAAGCCCTTATGGGTGTTAGGAGAAGCAGAGGCCATGACCCGAGTTGTTGAAAATTTAGTGGGGAATGTTTTAAAGCATGCAGAGGGAGAAGTAAGAGTAAAACTCTATGAAAAAAGGGGACACATCTATTTGGAAATAAGTAATGAGGCAAAAGACCTAAAGCAAGAAGCAGTGGGTAAGCTTTTTGAT
>JAEZKI010000281.1 GCA_023415525.1 Bacillota bacterium
CCCTAAGACATTGGCAATTTCATGGGGGTCCATAAAAATCCCAGTGGTCCCATGAGGGATTACGGCAGAAGCATATTCTTTAACCGTTAGCATGCTACTTTCTACATGTAGATGTCCGTCCATAAAACCAGGTGAAATATAAAGGCCGGTAGCATCAATGCACTTTGTATGAGGACCAATGGTATGACTCGCATCCCCTACAAGGGCAATGCGCCCATGGGTAATGGCTACATCTGTATGGGGTAGGAATTCACCCGTTGTAACATTAATAAGCGTACCATTTTGAATAACAAGGTCAGCAGGGAGGTCTCCTTTGGCGGTCAATACCAGTTTTTCAGTGACATCTGAAAGGGAGTAACGTTTTTGCATAATAGCCTCCTTAAAATATATTTCAACTATCATACCACTTCCGTTTTTGAAATACAATGGAGGAATAGCTCTTAAAATTTCATTTCTTCAATAACCTTTTTGAAGGTATGGAGGGCTTTTTCAATAGGTAGAGGGGTACTCATATCTACTCCAGCATCTTTTAAGAGATCAATAGGGTCTTTAGAAGAGCCACCCTTTAAGAACTGAAGGTAATCTTTTACAGCAGGTTCCCCTTCTTCTAAGATGCGAGTGGAAAGGGCAATAGCAGCCGAATACCCCGTAGCATATTGATACACATAGAAAGGTGTGTAGAAATGAGGAATACGTGCCCATTCATTTTCAATGAGGGTATCCACATTAACCCCTTCTCCATGGTATTTTTTTACTAAAGACAAATAATGGGAGCAAAGAAGCTGACTATTTAAAGTTTTTCCCTCTTGATTCATCAGATGTACATCTCTTTCAAACTCTGCAAACATGGTTTGCCTATATAAGGTGGATTTAAATTGCTCCATAAAATAATTTAAAAGATATTCTTTGTAAAGAGGATCTGTAACAGTCTTTAAAAGGTATTGCATAAGAAGCGCTTCATTTACAGTAGAAGCTACCTCAGCTACAAAGATGCAGTAGTCACTATAGATAAAGGGCTGCTCCTTATGGGAATAATAGCTGTGCATAGCGTGACCCATTTCGTGGGCTAAGGTGAAGAGATTAGAAAGATTATCCACATAATTCATGAGGATATAGGGATGAGGAATACCATGGCACCCCCAAGAATACGCCCCACTTCGTTTCCCTTCATTTTCATACTTATCTACCCAACGCTCACTAAAACCTTGTCTCACAACAGCAACATAGTCCTCTCCAAGAGGGGCCAATGCTTTTAGGATGATTTCACAAGCTTCTTCGTAAGTGATTTTAAGTTCAAAATTTTTGACAATAGGGGTAAAGAGATCATACATATGCAACGTATCCACTTCTAATAAATTTTTACGAAGAGCCATATAATCCTGTAATAGGTCCAGATTTTGATTGACGGTGGTAATGAGGTTTTCATAGACCTTGGTGGGAATATTATTGGCAGAAAGGGCATAGTGAAGGGGTGTTTCAAAACCTCTTACAGATGAAAAAAGCCCATACTGCTTCACATTGGCAGCAAAAGTAGTGGCCAGCATATTTTTGTAATGGGCATAGGTTTCATAAAGGGCATTAAAGGCACCTTTTCGAACCTCCAGGTTGCGGCTTTCTAAGAATTGAATGTAGGTCCCATGGGTGAGACGTACTTCTTCACCTTGATCATTTTGAATAAGTGGGAAGCTTAGGTCCACATTATTAAACATTGCAAAAATATTATGGGGCGCATCTGCCAGTTCAGAGACCTTAGCTAATAGGCTTTCGGTTTTACTATCTAAGATATGCACCTTTTGTCTTAGAATCTCTTGGAGATAACGGGTATAAAGGCTAAGTGCGGGTGCTTCTTCATAAAGGGCTTGCAACTTATCTGGTGTCAGCCCACTAAGTTCAGGTTGAACAAAAGCTAATGCTTCAGACAGTTGAACAGAAAGAAGCTCCGTTTGGTTGGCAAAATCTTGATAGAGGGCATTTTGACCATCTTGATGCAGGCGCATATGACTGTAAACGTAAAGTTTATTCACCTCTTGTGCTAAGTGATCTTGGGCCTTTAGAAATTCAAAAAGCACATTCCCTGAACGAAGCAGGTTGCCTTCATAGCTCTTAAAGGGGGGGATTTCTTCTTTGATAGCGGCAAGGGTTTCAGAAAAAAGGGCATCGGTTGCAAAAATATCTTCTAGCTTCCAAGTATCCCTTTGGGGAACTTCATTTCTTTTTGGTAAATTTTTAGACAAAACATTTCACTCCTTTCATAACAATTAGTTATAGTATACTCTATTTTAGAAAAAATCAGCAATTGATAAGGAAAAGTTTATTTTTGATATTTAAAAGAAGTTTTGCTATACTAAGGACAAGGAAGACAAGGAGAGAAAAGGAGGAGATAAGGATGCGACTTTATATTAGTGCAGATCTAGAGGGGATTACAGGTGTTTCTTGTTGGGAGGAAACCCATAAAGGGAATAATGAATATGAGAAGGCAAGATTGCAAATGACTAAGGAAGTAGCAGCTGCTTGTAGAGGAGCCTTAGAAGCAGGGGTGGACTTTATTTTGGTTAAGGATGCTCATGAGGAGGGCAAAAACCTTATTCACCAACTCCTTCCTAAAGAAGTAAAGATTCTTTCAGGCTGGAGTAATCATCCCTATAATATGGTGGAGGGACTTGACAAAAGTTTTGATGGGGCCCTTTTCATTGGCTATCATAGTGGTGGTCATTCCAACGGTTCACCTTTAGCCCATACGCTTTCCATAGATTCTGTCCGCTCTATTAGTTTAAATGGTCAAAAAGCAGATGAGTTTTTGCTCTATACCCATGCGGCTCATTGGATAGGAGTACCCGTTATTGGAGTCAGTGGGGATGGAGAACTCATCCGAAGGGTAAAAGCTTTTGATGGGCAGATAAAAACGGTGGCTGTTCAAGAGGGCTTTGGAGGAGCTGTTGTAAGTATTCATCCCGATCTAGCTATAAGCCGTATTCAAAAGATGGCTAAAAAAGCCGTGGAGGCCATTGGAAGTTTTACCACATTTTCAGTAGAAAAATATGAACTTAAAGTAGAGTTTAAAAATCACCAAGATGCCTATAAGTATTCTTTTTATCCTGGAGCAGAACAGGTTGGAGAATATACTATTCGCTATAGTTCTCCCCGTTATGAAGATATTTTAACGCTCTTACTGTTTATTTAGAGTAAAGGGTAGGGCTTTCTAGAAAGAAAGCAGACAGGGTTTTAAAAAAGCCAGCTGTCTGTTTTTTTTCCATGGGATAGTAAAAGCAGGAAGGCATACAATAAGACTTAAGGTGAGAATTAAAATAAAGGAGCTTGAAAATGGAAACACTTTTACTGGTACGACATGGTGAAACTTTAGCCAATAAAAACCAGCTTTATTTGGGGCGTTCAGAAAGCCCTTTAAGTGAAGAGGGCAAAAGACAGGCCCAGTGCTTAGAAGCTTTTTTGAGGAATGAGCCCCTAGATGCTATCTATACAAGTACCTCCTTACGTACTCTTGAGACGGTAGAGGGGCTTGCCTATAAGAAAGGGTTACCTATTTATCAAGAAGAGGCTTTTTGTGAAATTGACTTTGGGGAATTTGAAGGAAAAGACTTTAAGACCATTCAGCAAACCACACCTCAAGAAGTCCAAAAGATGCTAGAGGAAGGGGAGGCCTATACTTTTCCAGGAGGAGAAAGTCTTAGGACTTCTTATGCCCGTCATATAAAGGGACTTGAAGCTATATGTAAGCTTCCTCAAAAGACGATTTTGCTTTGTGCACATGGGGGAACCCTGAGGGATTGTATAAGTTATTTAATAGGTGGAAGTCCCGCGCTCCATTGGCATTTTAAGATCGAGCCAGGCTCCTTGACCCGGTTTAGCTTTCAAGGGGATTTTGCTGTCTGTGAGGGACTCAATCAAACGGCTTATTATAAATAGGTAGGGTTTATAAAGGAAATAGGAAAATTTTTAAAAAGAGCTGACTGGTAAGTCCCTCAAGGAATGTAGGGTGTTTGGAAGGCCTTAGAGGATGAAGATACTCTTTTTTAATCTATAGAAATCAAGTATAGTATAAGGTGAAGACATAAGAGAAAATGCAGAAAAGGAGAAGATTAAATGGGCTTTTTTAAGGTAACAGTGGGGGTTATGGGTTCATCTAAATCAGCAAGAGCTATTGCAGAGGTTCAAAATTTAAAAGTGAGGAATCTCAAAACACTTGTCATTAAACCGGAGTTAGATACACGGGATGGTGGATACATATGTAGTAGACTCATTAAAGATAAAGTAAAGGCGGATATTTTATTAAAGTCAGAAGAATCCTTACCTATTCGAGAGATTATTAGTGACAATTACGATTACATTGTAGTCGATGAATTTCATATGCTCAGTGAAACACAAATTAAAGAACTTTATCAAATTAGCGCCATTTCAACAGCCAACATCAGTATGTATGGTCTACGTATATCTTGGAAAGGCACACCTTTTCCAAGTGCTGCTTTAGCTTTAGCCTATGCGGATGAGATTGAAATGATTAAAATGGTAGATAAGGCACAGCATACACTAAGTCATCATATAAAATATACCAATGGGATACCAAGTCCTCTTTCTGAAAATGAGGATTCTATTGTGGTGGGAGATTTAGATAAGACCAGTTATACAACTGTATCTAAATTAGACTTTTATAAAATATATAAAATGTTAGGTCAAGTAGAGGAATAGAAAATAACTTGACAACTCATGAGGGTTATGCTATCCTATTACACAGAAAATTAAATACAAATACACCTTTAAGCTTGGTACAGAGAGACCAAAAAGGAGAAAACAATGAGAAAATTAATAGACAAACTGCACAATCAGTATAAAAATCATAAAGAGTATAAAAATAAAGAAACACACTTTTTTGTAAGGAGCATAGGTAATTGGACTTATGCTTTACAAATCGTTGTTTCTTTTTTTCGTTTAAAGGCAATGAAAAGATAAGCTTACTTATCTTTTCATTGCCTTTTCTTTTAGTCAGAAAAATTTAATTTTAAAGGAAGGTGTGTCATGCTACACAATAAAGATTTACTGGGTATAAGAGGATTAGAGAGGCAAGAAATCATGAGTTTGTTAGAGCTTGCTAAAGAAATGAAACCCATTGTTACAGGCGAAAAAAATAAATTAGAGCTTTTAAAGAATCAAAGTATGATTACTCTTTTTTATGAAAATAGTACCCGTACACGTACAGCTTTTAATATGGCTGGCCTTTACCTAGGCGCTCATGTAGTCGACTTAGGAATTGCCACAAGTAGTGTACAAAAAGGAGAAACACTAGTGGACACGGGCATTACCTTAGACCGGATGGGAATCGAGTATATGATTATCCGTCACAGTATGAGTGGTGCGGCACATCTTTTAGCTAAAAATGTAAAGGCCTCTGTTATTAATGCAGGAGACGGAGCTAACGAACATCCCACTCAAGCACTCCTTGATCTTTATACCATTTATGAGAAAAAAGGGGGCTTCAAGGGCTTAAGGGTAACGATTGTAGGGGATATTGCTCATAGCCGTGTGGCACGTTCTAATGTTTTTGCCTTAACCACATTAGGAGCAGAAGTCACTTTAGCAGGTCCTGGTACCTTAACTGCTAAGAGTATGGAGAGTCTAGGTTGTAAGGTGACCAATGATATAGAAGAAGCCATAAGCGGAGCTGACGTGGTCATGGGCTTAAGGATTCAACTTGAAAGACAAAAGGGTGGCTTATTCCCTAATCTCAGAGAGTACAGTCAACTTTATGGTTTAGATGAAGAACGTTTTAGAGGGGCACAAAAAGATGCCATCTTAATGCATCCTGCCCCTGTTAATCGAGGTATTGAACTGATGCCTGAGCTAATTGACAGTGGGGTATCTGTTATTGATGAACAAGTAACCAATGGTGTAGCCATTCGTATGGCCATCTTAGCACAATTACATGAAGGGAGAAAATAGCCATGAGATTATGCATTCAAGGAGGATTAGTGATTAATCCTAAAACAAAACAAGAAGAAGTGACCTCTGTATGGATTGAAGATGGAAAGGTTGTAGCCTTTGGTGAGTTCCAAGGTAAGGAAGCAGATCAAATCATTGACGCTACAGATAAATGGGTAGTTCCTGGTCTTATCGATATGCATGTACATTTTAGAGCACCAGGCTTTGAGCATAAAGAAGATATAGAAAGTGGAGCCAGAGCTGCAGCAAGAGGAGGGTTTACCACCGTTTGCTGTATGCCCAATACATCGCCGGTTATTGATAATGAGTGTGTAGTGGAATATATTCATGCCATGGCAGCTAAAGCCAATGGCGTGCATGTCCTTCCTATTGGAGCCATTACAAAGGGACAACAAGGGGAAGAACTGGCGGATATCGGTAAGATGGTAGAACACGGCATTTGTGCCATCAGTGAGGATGGTAAGACAGTGGCTGATGCAGGTCTAATGAAAAAAGCCATGCTCTACACCAGACCTTTTCAGCTCCCTATCCTTTCTCATACGGAGGAGAGAACCTTAACAGGTGGTTCTATGAATGCAGGAGAAAATGCCCAGCTCTTTGGGATTAAAGGTATTCCAAGAGAAGCAGAAGAGCTGATTGTAGCCAGAGATATGCTCTTAGCTAAATATACAGGAGCCAAGCTTCACTTGTGTCACATCAGTACCAAGGGAAGTATCGAGCTCATTCGCTTTGCAAAGGCACAAGGAATAAATGTCACAGCTGAAACAGCTCCTCATTATTTTACCTTAGATGATAGCCTTTTAGGGGATTACGATGCCAACAAAAAAATGAGTCCTCCTCTTCGTACCAAGGAAGATGTAGCGGCCATGAAGCTAGCCCTTCAAGAAGGAGTTATCGATGTCATTGCCACAGACCATGCCCCTCATCATTATGATGAAAAAAATGTAGAATTTGATCGAGCGCCCTTTGGCATTGTTGGTTTAGAGACGAGCTTTGCACTAAGCTACACCCATCTTGTAAAAGCAGGATACTTAACGAAGATGCAACTCATTGAAAAAATGAGTACAAAGCCTGCAGAAATCCTCGAACTAGATAAAGGCAGCATAGAAATTGGAAAGGCAGCGGATGTAACGATTATTGACCCTAAGAAGACTTATAAAATTGACCCAGCTGCTTTTGTAGGAAAGTCAAAGAATACCCCTTTTGGTGGTATGGAAGTGACAGGGGACATCTGTTACACTTTAGTAGATGGCAAAATCATTTATCAAAATCTATAAAAGATTGTAGTATTTAGTTCACAAAATGAGAAAAATAGGATAGTATATTTATAAGGATATTTGAATAAAAATTCATTTTAAAACAGCGTCTATAAGAAAGGGAGATTTAGAGATGATTGATCAATTAATAAATAAAATTAAAGAGACACAAAACCCAACGGTTGTAGGTTTAGATCCTACTTATGCCATGATTCCTTCCTTTATAAAAAATGAGATGTTAGAAACCTATGGCAAAACACCTAAGGCCGTAGCAGAAATGTTTTTACGTTTTAATAAAGCCATTATAGATGAGGTCTATGGCCTTATTCCAGCTGTCAAACCTCAAGTAGCCATGTATGAACTCTATGGATTAGAAGGTTTAAAAGCTTATATCCAGACCATTGCCTACGCTAAGGCCAAAGGACTTATTGTCATAGGAGATGTGAAACGTGGCGATATTGCTTCTACAGCAGCAGCTTATGCAGGTCATATTGCAGGTGTAGAAATAGAAGGTGTACACATGGACCTTTGGCAAGAAGATGCAGTAACCCTCAATCCTTATATGGGCTTTGATGGGGTGGAACCTTTTATCAAAGCATGTAATGACTATCATAGAGGTCTCTTTATTCTTGTAAAAACCAGTAACCCTAGTGGAAAAGAGCTTCAAGACCTATTGGTAGATGGTGTACCTCTTTATGATAAAACGGCAGACTTAGTCAGTAAATGGGGCGAACTAGCTATGGGAACAATGGGCTACAGTGAAATCGGGGCTGTTGTAGGTGCTACTTATAAAGAACAAGGCATAGAGCTTAGAAAAAGAATGCCACACACCTTCTTCCTTGTACCAGGTTATGGGGCACAAGGTGGTAAGGCAGAAGATTTAAAAGACTACTTTGATAAAGACGGCACAGGCATTATTGTAAACTCTTCACGAGGCATTATAGCGGCTTATCAGAGCGATAAAGAAAGTGATGAAAAGGATTTTGCACAGGCTTCTAAACGTGCTGTTTTGGCTATGAAAGCTGATTTACAAGGGGTGATGGGATAATGAAAGCACAGCTCATATTAGAAAATGGAATGGTTTTTGAAGGGAAAGCCTTTGGCTACTTAAAAGAAACCATTGGAGAAATCGTATTTAATACAGGAATGACAGGCTATCAAGAAATTCTTACAGACCCTTCTTATTATGGACAAATGGTCGTGATGACCTATCCGCTTATTGGGAATTATGGTATTAATCTAGAGGATATGGAAAGCAGTAAATCCCATGTAAGAGCTTTAATTGTAAGAGAAAAAAGTGATTACCCTAATAATTTTAGATGTGAATTAACCTTAGATGGCTACTTGAAGTCACAAAAGGTGATTGGTCTTGAAGCTATTGATACAAGGGCTTTAACCAGGGTTTTAAGAGAGCATGGAACCATGCGTGCCATTATTGCCGTGAGAGAGCTAACACCTAGCCAAATTAAGCTTAAAATAGATACTTTTAGTAATCAAATGGCGGTTTCAGAAGTGACTACAAAAGCGCCTTATACTATTTCAGGAGAAAAGACCCATATAGCAGTCATCGACTGTGGCATAAAAAGTAATATTCTCCGCTCTTTTGAAGCAAAAGGCTGTCAGTTATCTGTTTTCCCAGCTTCTGCATCAGCAGAAGAGATTTTAAACGTCAACCCTGATGGTATTTTCCTTTCAAATGGCCCAGCAGACCCTAAGGATGTACCTGAAACAGTAGCTACAGTACGGGCATTAGTAGGTAAAAAACCCATTACAGCTATTTGCCTGGGGCATCAACTTTTATGCCTAGCCCTGGGTGGGAATACAGCAAAGTTAAAGTTTGGTCATCATGGTTGTAATCATCCCGTCAAAGATTTTATTACCAACCGGGTGTATATTACATCTCAAAACCATAACTACTATGTAGAAAAACTTCCAGAGGGAGCTGTAGTGACTCATACCAATATGAATGACCAAACAGTAGAAGGAATGTATTTTAAAGATTTAAATATTTATAGTGTGCAGTTCCACCCTGAAGCTTGCCCAGGTCCTACAGATACTGCCCATATTTTTGATGAGTTTATTACAGTCATGCAAGGAGGAAAATTAAATGCCTAGAGACAGTCGTATTAAGAAAGTATTAGTCATTGGTTCTGGCCCCATCGTTATTGGTCAGGCTGCTGAGTTTGACTATTCAGGAACGCAAGCATGTCAAGCTATTCGTGAAGAAGGTATTGAAGTTGTCCTTGTCAATAGTAACCCAGCTACGATTATGACAGACCAAGAGATTGCCGATAAAATTTATATTGAACCTCTCACATTGGAATTCCTTGAAAAGGTTATTGCCAAAGAAAAGCCAGACAGCTTATTGGCTGGTGTGGGTGGGCAGACCGCTTTAAACTTAGCTGTAGAGCTTCATGATAAAGGGATTTTAGAAAAATATAATGTTCGGGTGATAGGTACTCAGATTTCAGCCATTAAAGAAGGAGAAGACCGTGAATTATTTCGCTCCCTTATGGCTCGTATCAAGCAACCTGTGATTGAAAGTGAAATTGTAGAAACAGTAGAAGCTGCGGTGATTTTCTCGCGTAAGATTGGTTACCCTGTAGTGGTGAGACCTGCTTATACCTTAGGAGGAACAGGAGGAGGTATTGCTGAGACAGAAGAAGAACTAAGAGAAATCTGTGCCAGTGGACTCCATCTTTCCCGTGTTCATCAGGTGCTCATTGAAAAATGTATCAAAGGTTGGAAGGAAATCGAATATGAGGTGATGCGTGATAATTATGGTACAGCCATCACCGTATGTAATATGG
>JAEZKI010000283.1 GCA_023415525.1 Bacillota bacterium
GGTTTGAAGAATCAAGAGAAGAAAAAGCGCTACAATTAGCAGGTACTGGCAGAGTGATCTCAGATATTAATATAAAAGGCACAGATTATTTGCCAAATAGTATTTTTGAGCTTCATTATCCAATGACTTCTAGAGAAATAGAAAAAATGAGATGGCTTGGAAAAACAACGGATGCTATACTTACACATGTAGCACAGGAAATTAGGCTAGGCATGAGTGAGTATGAAGTAGAGAGTATGCTTATTAGTGAATATACAAAACAAAATATTTCTTGTGATGTTCTTTTAATAGGAACAGACGAGAGAGTAGCTAAATATAGACATTTTAATCCCAGTGATAGAAAGATTGGAAAATATGTGGTGCTTCACCCTGCAGTAAAGAAATGGGGGTTACATGCTAATGTAACAAGAACAGTATTCTTTGGTGATGATATTCCTTTAGATATAGTAAGAAAATATGATGCAGCATGTCAGATTGAAGCAGCAGCTATTTCAATGTGCGATGCAGGCAATCGTTTTAGTGATATTCTTAAGGAACAAAAAGAGCTTTATAAAGAGTTAGGGTTTGAAGAAGAGTGGAAATATCATTATCAAGGAGGTATTACAGGGTATATAGTAGGGGATGGAAGTTTGTGTAAAGATCCTAGGAATGTTATTTGTAGTCCTCAAGCCTTTGACTGGTATATTACTATAACCGGAGTAAAAGTAGAGGAATTAACGATTAATTATGAAGGGAAGCAAGAAATTGTATCTGCTAGTGGGTGTTGGAATACAAAAGAATTCTCTCATAGAGGCAGGCGATATGCATTGCCCTATATTATGCAGAGGTAGGTGAATAGCAGTGTACTTATTAGGGTTAGATGTAGGAACCACGGGGTGTAAAGCAGTTATATTTGATAAAGAAGGAAATGTTGCAGGATATGGTTTTAGAGAATATGACATTATATGTGAGAGACCTGGCTATGCTGAACAAGATGCTTTAAAAGTTTGGGAACTTACTAAGCAGGTGATTAAAGAGGCAGTAGATAAAAGTGGAGTAAGTAGTATTAAGGCGTTAAGTCTTTCAGTTCAAGGAGATGCAATTATTCCGGTAGATGAGGATATTCATCCTTTACATCATACACTCCTAGGAATGGATTATCGATCGACTGCAGAGGTAGAATACTGTAAAGAAATAATGGGAGATAAAGCGTTGTTTGAAGTAACAGGGATGAGACCTCATCCTATGAATTCAGCAACCAAAATATTATGGATTAAAAATAACCTGCCAGATGTTTATGAAAAAACATACAAGTTTATGACATATGCCGATTTTATATTAAGTAAACTTGGGGCAAGACCAGTTATTGACTTAACCATGGCATCACGTACTATGCTGTTTGATATTCATAACATGAAGTGGTCCTCATCTATATTATCATGCTTAGAGATGGATGAGCAAAAACTATCTGAGCCAGTCAAATCAGGGGAGATTGTAGGCGAATTATCCAAGCAACTATCAGAAGAATTAGGTATAGAAATTGGGACAGTTCTTGTAGCTGGAGGTCATGACCAAGCTTGTGCAGCTTTAGGGGCTGGCATTATTAGTGAAAATATTGCAATGGATTCTCATGGGACTGCTGAAGTACTAGCCACGGCTTTTAAACTACCTAAGTTAGGTGACACAATGTATGAGGGATATTACCCATGCTATTGTCATGCTAAAGAGGGGATGTATTTAACTTTTGCACTTAATCATATAGGGGGACTCCTTTTAAAATGGTATAGGGATAACCTTGGATATGCTGAAGTAGAGGAAGCAAGAATCAGAGGAGAAGAAACTTATGATGTTATGCTAGAGAAAATAAGTAATGAACCATCCTCAGTTTTAGTTTTACCACATTTTAATGGGAGTGGAACCCCTTGGTGTGATCTTGATTCAAAAGGAGCTATGGTAGGTTTAACTATGGCTACTACCAGACATGATATTGTAAAAGGGATTATGGAGAGCCTTACTTATGAGCTTAGAATAAATATAGAGCATATGCAAAAATCTGATATTTATATTGAGAGGCTAAGAGCAGTAGGGGGTGCCGCAAAATCTCCAATATGGCTTCAGATAAAAGCAGATATTACTGGATGTGTTGTAGAGACCTTGAAAATAAGAGAGGGAGCGTGCCTTGGAGCAGCACTGCTTGCAGGAGTAGCTACCAAGGTATACAAGGACTTAGATGAAGCTGTGGAAATAACAGTTAAGGTAATGCACGCTTACAACCCTAGAAAACAAATGAAGGAGTTATATGAAGAAAAGTATATGACCTATACTAAACTTTATAATGCTTTAAAGCCTATAAGTAAAGCGTTATAATAGATAATGCTATAAGGCATTACGCACGACACGATAGGAGGAGGTAATTAAATGCCTATTCAACTCACAGAAGAAAATAAAAGAAAGATTCCCCATGCCTACTTAATTAAGCTTCAAACAGTATATGATTCTTTAAAAAGTGCAGAAAAAAAAGCTGCTGATTTTGTACTTAGTCAATCAGACTTTTTTGTTAATGCTACAATAACAGAAGCTGCGGAACAGGCAGAGTGCAGTGAGGCAACATTTGTAAGACTAGCTAAGAGGCTGGGGTATAGTGGATATCCTGAAATGAAGGCAGCCTTTAGTGAGGAAATGTATTTAGATAAGACAACGCCTTATAATGATATTGGAGCTCAAGATGAGCCTTTGGAAGTTATGGCAAAGGTATTTAAATCTTCTATACAAGCATTAACAGATACTTTGCAAATTATTGATAAAGAGGAGTATACTAAAGCACTTAAAACCATTGATGAGGCGCGGAAGATATTGTTTTGCGGAGTAGGAGATGCTTTTGCTGTCATTCGATCAGGGTATCAAAAGTTTCTTAGAATGGGGATGGATGTACAAGCGTCAGCTGATATGGATATACAGCTTATTTGCCTTGCTAATATGAGTGCTGGAGATGTAATGATTGTAGTTTCTCATTCGGGTAGGACTAAGAATATCTTAGAAGTAGTGAAATACGCAAGAAATAAGGGTATTATCATTATAGCTATCACAAATTATGCAGTTTCTCCTTTGGTAAAGAATGCAGATATTATACTTCTTACCTCCGCTTTTACTGAACATTTGAGTGGGGAAATTATGTCTAAACGTGTAACGCAATTATGCGTATTAGAGAGCCTTTATAT
>JAEZKI010000285.1 GCA_023415525.1 Bacillota bacterium
TTTTATGGCTTCTACGACTTTTGTATGTTGTCCCATGGCTGAGCACATGATTATTTTCGTATCTGGGCTTACTTCTAATATTTTATCTATTGCTTGAATACCGTCCATCTCCGGCATAGTAATATCAAGTGTCACAATATTAGGCTGTAACATTTGTGCCATTTCAATGGCTTGCAACCCATTACCCGCCTCTCCTACCACAGTAAAACCAGCTTCTGTCAGCATTTTTTTTAGAACCGTTCGCATAAATATGGCATCATCTACTACTAAAAAACTAACACTATCCATCTAAACACCGCCTATCTCGTACATAATGTTAGCTAATACTACTAATCCCGCTGTCTCACTACGAAGAATACGTTGACCAAGTGTAACAGGCTGAATTCCTGCGTTTGTGGCAAAACGAATTTCTTCATTTGTAAAGCCCCCTTCAGGCCCAATAAAAATCCCCACTGAATCAAAGGTTGACGTTCTTAAAAAGGTCTTTAAGGAATACTTCTCCTCATTTTCAAATGGAATGCAAGCACAGGTTAGCTTGTCATTTGCAAAGGCTACTGCCTCTTTAAAAGAAAGAGGGTGCTTAACCTCTGGAACAATCCCTCGCTTACTTTGCTTTGCAGCACTTTCTGCTATTTTGTTCCACCTATCCCATTTTGTTTGAAGCTTTTTATCAGATTCAATTTTTACAACACATCGATCTGTCATAATAGGGATAATAGTTGTAACACCTATTTCAATACTCTTTTGAATGACAAATTCCATCTTTTCTCCCTTAACTAAAGATTGGAATAAGACCGTTTCTACCAAAGGCTCAGCTGATGAACAGTGCTGCTGCAGAATTCTAGTATAGATAACATGATCTTCTATCTTATTTATTATACACTTGTAGTCAATTCCTTGTCTATCATTAATTAAAATTTCTTTGCCTAGCTCTAAACGCAAAACATTTTTGATGTGGTTAACATCTGAACCCGTAATACAGATGGTATCTCCATTGATTTGCTGGCGCTCCACAAAAAATTTAGCCATAATTTCTCCTACCTTACTCTTCTTTTGAAATAGCTGCTAAGGCTACCCAATCATTTTTCTCCGTAATGGTATACACATGAAAGCCTACTGATTCAAGGGCATATTTGACTTCCTCTGCTCTTTCACCAATGACACCTGAGGCCACAAGCGTCCCTCCTTCACGGACAAAGCCTTTTAAAAGGTCTTTCATAGCTATAATTACATCCGCTACAATATTGGCAAGAACGATGTCATAACCTATACCCAATGTCTTTGCAAAATCATCATCAGCTAAAACATTACCACAATACGTTTTAAAGCGATTTTCTGCTAAATGATTTTTATAAAAGTTTTCTCTTGCAATCTCCACAGAATTTTGATCAATATCTACGGCTATTACTTCTTGGGCACCTAATAAAAGGGCTGCTATGGATAAAATACCGCTTCCACAACCCATATCAAGTACTTTTTTGCCTGTTACCTCAAGCTTTTCTAATTGTTCCAGACATAATTGGGTTGAATAATGTTGCCCCGTCCCAAAACTGGAGTTAGGGTCAATTTCTAAAATATGTCGCTCTGTAGCTTCATTATAAGTCTCCCAGGAAGGTTTTATGACAAAACGATTTCCCACCTTAAAAGGCTTAAAGTACTTTTTCCAATTATTTGCCCAATCTTCTTCGTTGACGTTGTCCAGTTCAATGCTTAAGTGCCCATAAAGGCCTTCTTTATCATCACTTTTTAAACGAGCTAATGTATTACGAATTTCTACAAGCATCTCATTTCCCTGCATATTATCTGCTAAATAAATCTTAATACTTGTAGGACAATCTTTTAGTTTTTTCATGTCTTCATCCATATAATCCCATGTCTTACCCTGCAAGGTTAAAAATTCATCATAATCATCAGGATCTTGGATCACAAAACCGGTAACACCTAGCTGTAAAAGAATCCCTGTTACTATTTCTAAACCTTGTTTTGAGGTATAAATCGTTGTTTCTAACCAATTCATCGTTTCATCTCCAAATTATAGTATAGTAATCATTATATTCTAATCCATTTTTTTATTCAAGTAGGCTACCCTATCGCCAAAAAATCCTTTTATATAAAAATTTTTACATTTTTGATTTCAATTTTAGCCTATTTAGTGTATCATAAGTTGTGTTAAGCTTATTAGGATTCATAAGGAAGGAGGTGTAGCTATGGCTATGGGAGGTAGTAATGCTCTATATATCGTTCAACTGATATTATCTTATCTTAATATTATCGTAAGCATTGTTTTCCCTATTGTTGGGATTTATTTTCTTCTTGGTCCAGGTCGTCAATTGGCAAAGTCCTTAACTGCTTATTTCAATGCAAAAAGAAATTTGGAGGTTTCTGTTTGTTCTGAGGAAACAGTTGAAGAATCAGCTAGTGAAGAAGAGGTACCTAGCGAAGAATAATGGTTTTTATAAAAAGAGGCTGAGCACTAATGAGATAGGATACCTCCAAAGTAGATTGGGTTATTTACTTTGTCTACTTTGGAGGTATTTTATCACATTCTTAGTGCGTCAGCCCTTTTTATTCTTATTTCTTAAAGCGATCTTTCCATGACTTACGTGCACCTTCTCCACCTTCAGAATCTTCGCCTCTATCTGCTTCAAATTCACGAAGCAATTGTTTTTGTTTCTCTGATAAATTTTTAGGAACCGTAATAAACACTTCCACATACTGATCCCCACGATACTTTTTGTTTCTAATATTAGGAATACCTTTGCCCTGTAACCTAAAGGTACTACCTGTTGCTGTACCTGGTTGAATAGTAAATTTTGCATTACCGTCTAAAGTAGGAATAGAAAGTTCATCTCCTAACGCAGCTTGAGCAAAGGAGATAGGCATTCTCATATACACATCATTTCCACGACGTTCAAAGGTGGAATGGGCTTTAACAGAAACAGTAACTAATAAATCGCCTCTTTGAGCCCCTACATCTCCTACTTCCCCTTTACCTGAAACGCGTAAAGTCTGGCCATGATCAATACCTGCTGGAATAGTAATGGTTACCTTTTTAGTTGTTCGAACCTTTCCTTGTCCATGACAGGTTTGGCAAGGTTCTTTTATAATTTTTCCTTGCCCATGACAGGCATCGCAAGTTTGTACGCTCTGCATAGCGCCCAAAATAGTACGTTGTGTAACACGAATCTGACCTGAGCCACCACATTTACTACAGGTCGTTGTACTTGTTCCTGGTTTGGCTTTAGAACCATTACATGTGCTACAAGTCTCGGAAGTATTGATTGTAATTTCTTTCTCACATCCAAAGGCAGCTTCTTCAAAAGCAATTTGAATGGTTTGACGAATATCAGCCCCTGGCATAGGTCCTCTTTGTCTTTGGCGTCCCCCACCTCCGAAGATATCGCCAAAAACACTTCCAAAGATGTCATTCATATCAAAGTCCGCACTAAAGCCTCCACCAAAACCACCTGCTCCGCCACCCATTTGATCAAAGGCACTATGTCCATAACGGTCATAAGCAGCTCGTTTATCCGCATCACTGAGTACTTCATAGGCTTCGGTAGCTTCTTTAAATTTAACTTCTGCTTCTTTATTATCTGGGTTAGCATCAGGATGGTATTTCTTTGCTAATTTTCGATAAGCTTTTTTTATGTCTGCATCGCTAGCGGATTTATCAATCCCTAGGACCTCATAATAATCTCTTTTATCCACGCTTTTCACCACCATCATTCAATTTTTAAGCTTCATTTTTTATATTACACTATTTAAAAGAAGATTACAATTTTTTAACAGAGAAACAGTCAAAGAGAGTGTTCTCTTTGACTGTTTACCAAGGGCTATTTATTCTTCTTTGAAGTCGGCATCGATAACATCATCATTTTGAGCACTATTAGCTGCCCCAGCATTCATATCAGGCCCTTGATTAGGAGCTGCTTGACTATATAATTTCTCAGATACAGCATAGAATGCTTGTGTAAGTTCTTCTTTAGCTGCTTTGAGTTCTTCTACTTGTGCATCAGTCATAGCACCTATCACAGCTTTTTCATTCAGATCTTTTAATTTTGTTAAGCTGGCTTCAATCTTGGTTTTATCTTCTGGTTGGAGTTTATCTTCCATGTCTTTCATCATTTTTTCAGTTTGGAAAACCATGCTATCTGCTTCATTTTTAACATCGATGGCTTCTTTACGTTTCTTATCTGCTTCAGCAAATTGTTCAGCTTCTTTTACGGCTTTATCAATTTCAGCGTCACTTAAGTTAGTGCTTGCTGTAATGGTAATGTGTTGCTCCTTACCTGTACCTAAATCTTTAGCAGATACTTTAACGATACCATTAGCATCTATATCAAAGGTTACTTCGATTTGTGGTACACCACGAGGAGCTGGCATAATACCATCTAATTTAAAGTTACCTAATGTTTTATTGTCATTAGCCATTGGTCTTTCACCTTGAACAACATGAATATCAACGGCTGGTTGATTATCTGCTGCAGTTGAGAAAACTTGTGATTTCTTAGTTGGGATCGTTGTATTTCTAGGAATAATAGTTGTTGCTACACCACCCATAGTCTCAATACCTAATGAAAGTGGGGTTACATCAAGAAGAAGGATATCTCCTGAACCAGCTTCACCTGAAAGCTTACCACCTTGGATAGCTGCACCTACAGCTACACATTCATCAGGGTTAATCCCTTTGAAAGGATCTTTTCCTGTTAGGCGTTTAACGGCATCTTGAACAGCTGGAATACGAGTAGAACCACCTACTAATAAAACTTTATCAAGTTCAGAAGCATTTATTCCTGCATCACTAAGAGCTGTACGAACAGGACCCATTGTGCGTTCTACAAGATCAGCTGTGAGTTCATCAAATTTAGCACGTGTAATGGTTACATCTAAGCTTTGTCCACCTGCGCAAATAAATGGAATCAATACGTTGGTACTTGTTTTTTGAGAAAGTTCTTTTTTAGCTGTTTCTGCTGCTTCTTTTAAACGTTGCATAGCTACTTTATCTTGAGAAAGGTCAATACCTTCTTGTTTATTAAACTCTGCCACTAAGTAGTTAATAACTTTTTGGTCAAAGTCATCACCACCTAAGTGATTATCACCACTTGTTGCTAATACTTCAATAACGCCATCTCCAATATCAATAACAGATACGTCAAATGTACCACCACCAAGGTCATAAACCATGATTTTTTGTTCATGTTCATTATCTAGACCATAAGCAAGCGCTGCAGCAGTTGGCTCGTTAATGATACGTTTAACATCTAAACCTGCAATTTTACCTGCATCTTTTGTTGCTTGACGTTGGCTATCTGTAAAGTAAGCAGGTACTGTAATAACAGCTTCTGTTACACTTTCACCTAAGTGCGCTTCTGCATCTGCCTTTAATTTTTGAAGAATAATGGCTGAAATTTCTTGTGGTGAAAAAGCCTTGTCATCTATTTTTACACGGTAATCTGTACCCATGTGTCTTTTAATAGAGATAACAGTTCTTTCGTGGTTGGTAACAGCTTGACGTTTTGCTACATCACCTACAAGTCTTTCACCTGTTTTACTAAAACCTAC
>JAEZKI010000344.1 GCA_023415525.1 Bacillota bacterium
GCCATTTGGTCACCATCGAAGTCAGCATTATAAGCTGTACATACAAGTGGATGTAACTTAATAGCACGGCCTTCTACTAAAATAGGTTCAAAGGCTTGAATACCCAAACGGTGAAGTGTGGGGGCACGGTTAAGCATAACTGGATGCTCTCTGATGACTTCTTCTAATACATCCCATACTTGAGATTGTAAGCGTTCAATCATATGTTTTGCATTTTTGATATTGTGTGCAATACCATCCGATACTAACTTTTTCATAACGAATGGCTTAAATAACTCAATAGCCATTTCTTTTGGTAAACCACATTGATAAATTTTAAGACTTGGTCCTACTACGATAACTGAACGTCCTGAGTAGTCCACACGTTTACCTAATAAGTTTTGACGGAAACGTCCTGATTTACCTTTTAACATATCGGATAAAGATTTAAGTGGTCTATTACCAGGACCTGTTACAGGTTTACCACGTCGACCATTATCAATAAGGGCATCAACGGCCTCTTGTAACATTCGTTTTTCATTTCTTACAATGATGTTAGGTGCACCTAAATCAAGAAGTCTTTTTAAACGGTTGTTACGGTTAATCACTCTTCTATAAAGGTCGTTTAAGTCTGAAGTCGCAAAACGTCCACCATCTAATTGAATCATTGGTCTTAGGTCTGGTGGAAGAACTGGAATAACATCCAGTACCATCCACTCTGGCCGATTACCAGATAATCTAAAAGCTTCAATAACTTCAAGTCTTTTGATGACACGTACACGTTTTTGACCTGTTGTTGTCTTAAGCATTTCTTTTAATTCTTCACTTTCTTTCTCCAAGCCAATGTCAGAAAGTAAGCTTTGAATAGCTTCTGCACCCATTTCAGCTACGAAAGACCCTGGGCCATATTTTTCTTCAGCTTCACGGTATTCTTTTTCACCTAATATTTCCTTGTATTAAAGCCCTGTATCTTTTGGGTCGAGTACAATGTAAGATGCAAAATATAATATCTTTTCAAGCTTTCCTGGGGTAATATCAAGTATTAGCCCCATTCGGCTTGGAATTCCTTTAAAATACCAGATATGTGACACTGGAGCGGCAAGCTCAATATGTCCCATTCTCTCACGTCTAACTTTTGCCTTTGTAACCTCTACACCACAGCGATCACAAATAACACCTTTATATCTAATTCTCTTATATTTTCCACAATGACATTCCCAGTCTTTGCTTGGCCCAAAGATTTTTTCGCAGAACAATCCATCACGTTCTGGTCTTTGTGTACGATAATTGATAGTCTCTGGTTTTTTTACTTCTCCTCGTGACCACTCTCGGATTTTATCAGGGGAAGCGAGGCCTATCTTTATACTTTCAAAAAAGATAGCTTGATCCATGTTTGACATGCTATGCACTCCCTTCTATTTTATAAATCTAAATCGTCTATTGAATCAGCTGAAAACAGTATATCATCTTCAGGTTCAAAGTCTAATTCTATACTTTCTTCAAAGAGATCAGGATCTACCTCAGTGTCTAATTCAACTTCATAATCATCCACTACTGGAACATCTTCCAAACCTTCTGTATTAACATTTATGCTTTGACCATCCTCTATTCTCTCTTTAATATCTACTTCATTAAGATCATTTGTGAGTACTCTTACATCAAGAGCAAGAGATTGAAGTTCTTTAAGAAGTACTTTGAAAGATTCTGGAATACCTGGTTCAGGTATATTTTCACCTTTAACGATAGATTCATAAGTTTTTACACGACCTACAACGTCATCAGATTTAATGGTTAAAATTTCTTGAAGTGTATAAGCAGCACCATAAGCCTCTAGTGCCCAAACCTCCATCTCTCCAAAACGTTGACCACCAAATTGAGCCTTACCACCAAGTGGTTGTTGTGTAATGGTTGCATATGGCCCTGTAGAACGTGCATGCATCTTATCATCTACCAAGTGGTGAAGTTTAAGATAATGCATGTAACCTACAGTAACAGGGTTATCAAATTCTTCTCCTGTACGTCCATCTCTTAAACGAATTTTACCTGTTCTATCTAGTGGAACACCTTTCCATTCTGCACGATGGGCCTTGTTTTCCTCAAGATAATTTATAACCTCATCATTGGTTCTGTCTGCCCATCTAGCCATAAAGGTATTGGATAAATCTTCTACACCCTTTTCTTTAGCTTCTTCTTCATCCCATGGTAGGTTAACGTAGTCATTAGCCATTTCTAGAGTATCCATGATATCTTGCTCTGATGCACCATTAAATACAGGTGTTTCTATTTTGAAGCCAAGAGCTTTGGAAGCTAGACCTAAGTGGATTTCAAGTACTTGTCCGATGTTCATACGAGATGGTACACCCAGTGGGTTAAGCACAATATCTAGTGGTCTACCATTTGGAAGGAAAGGCATATCCTCTACAGGAAGTACCCTAGAGATAACACCCTTGTTACCATGTCTTCCGGCCATTTTATCACCTACAGAGATTTTTCTCTTTTGGGCAATATAACAACGAACCATACGGTTAACACCTGGATCTAGTTCATCTCCATTTTCTCTTGTAAAGATTTTTACATCTACAATAATACCTGCTTCACCATGTGGTACACGAAGTGAAGTATCTCTTACTTCACGTACTTTCTCACCAAAAATGGCACGTAATAATCTTTCTTCTGCTGTAAGCTCTGTTTCGCCTTTTGGTGTAACACGTCCTACTAAAATATCTCCTGAACGCACTTCTGCACCAATACGAATGATACCACGTTCATCTAAATCTTTAAGAGCATCTTCACCTACATTAGGAATATCCCTTGTAATTTCTTCTGGTCCTACTTTTGTATCACGGGATTCAAGCTCATACTCTTCAATATGAATAGAGGTATAAACATCTTCTTGAACAAGTCTTTCACTAAGAAGAACTGCATCCTCATAGTTATAACCTTCCCATGTCATAAATCCAATAAGTGGATTTTGCCCAAGGGCTAACTCACCATTTTGAGTAGAAGGTCCATCTGCAAGTACATCCCCTGCTTTCACCTCATCACCTTTTGTTACAAGGCAACGTTGGTTGATACAGGTTCCTGCATTACTACGTTCGAATTTAGCCAGTTTATAAGAATGCTTTTTGCCTTCATTATCTTTTATAATAATTTCTCTAGCAGATGCCTTTTCTACAATACCATCTTCTTTTGCGATGGCTAAAGCACCTGAGTCTATACCAATCTTATATTCCATACCTGTTGCTACAATTGGGCTATTGGTTGCAATAAGTGGTACAGCTTGACGTTGCATGTTGGCACCCATAAGAGCACGGTTAGCATCATCATTTTCAAGGAAAGGAATAAGGGCTGTAGCTACAGAAACAAGTTGTTTTGTAGAAACATCCATTAAGTCCATATCTCTATAATCAAAAGCAAGAATCTCATCACCATGACGACCTGTTACACGTTCATTAACAAAGTAACCTTCTGGAGTCAGAGGTTCTGTGCCTTGACAAATTGTATATTTTTCTTCTTCATCAGCTGTGATATAGATATACTCATCTGTTACACGTGGTTCTGGACCTGTTTTATCAATCACGCGATAAGGCGCCTCAATAAAACCGTATTCGTTGATACGTGCAAAAGTTGCTAATGAGTTAATCAAACCGATGTTAGGACCTTCAGGTGTCTCGATAGGGCACATACGTCCATAGTGAGAATGGTGAATATCTCGAACCTCGAAACCAGCTCTTTCTCTTGAAAGACCACCAGGTCCTAAGGCAGATAACCTTCTCTTATGAGTCAATTCTGCCAATGGGTTGTTTTGGTCCATGAATTGTGAAAGCTGAGAGCTTCCGAAGAATTCTTTAATAGCAGAAGATACAGGTCTAATATTGATAAAGGCTTGTGGGTTAATAGCTTCTTGGTCTTGAATAGTCATTCTTTCACGAACAACTCTCTCCATACGTGATAAACCAATACGGAATTGGTTTTGGAAGAGCTCACCAATGCCACGGATACGTCTATTTCCTAAGTGGTCAATATCGTCTGTATAACCAATTTCATATTCAAGATGAATATTGTAGTTAACAGATGCAAAAATATCATCTAGCGTAATGCTTTTTGGAATGAGTTCATTCTTTCTAGCACGTATAGCTTTTTTGATATCTTCCATGTCTTGATGCTCATTCAAAATCTCTTCTAATACAGGATAGTAAACAGTATCTCTAATCTCAAGCTCAGCTGGATCACAGTCAATAAAGCTAGCCATGTCTACTGTTCTATTCGTAAGGATCTTAATAGGTCTATCATGACCAGGTAATTCCACAAAAATTTCTTCAACACCTGTATTTTGAATAGTATCTGCAAGCTTAACAGTAATCTTATCACCCTTACTAGCTACTAATTCACCTGTAAAAGGACTCACTACATTATCAGCTAAAGTATAACCAGTTACACGGTTACGGAGGGCTAACTTCTTATTAAACTTATAACGTCCTACTTTTGCAAGGTCATATCTCTTTGGATCAAAAAACATATTATTAAGAAGAGTCTGAGCACTATCTACTGTAGGAGGCTCACCTGGGCGAATACGCTTGTACATTTCCAAGAGACCTTCTTCATATGTCTTACTTGTATCTTTTTGAATGGTTTCAAGAATCTTAGGTTCCTCACCAAACTTTTCAATAATTTCAGCATCTGTTCCTAAACCTAAAGAACGTAATAATACCGTAATAGGTACTTTACGCGTACGGTCTACTCTTACATAGAAGATATCGTTAGAGTCTGTCTCATACTCGAGCCAAGCTCCACGGTTAGGAATAACAGATGATGAAAATAATTTTTTACCTGTTTTATCAAAGGCAATGCCATAATAAATACCAGGAGAACGTACTAATTGACTAACGATAACACGTTCAGCACCATTAATAACGAAAGTACCTGTTTCTGTCATTATAGGGAAATCACCCATAAAGACATCACTATCAACACTTGTTCCTGTTTCTTTGTTATGAAGACGTGCTCTTACTTTAAGTGGTGCTGAGTAAGTAGCATCTCTTTCCTTACATTCTTCAATAGTATATTTAGGTTTGCTATCCAAGAAAAAGTCAACAAACTCTAAAATAAGAGTACCATTGAAATCAGTGATCGGAGAAATATCTTGAAAAACCTCTTTTAAACCTTCTGATAAAAACCATTGATAGGATGATTTTTGGATCTCAATAAGATTGGGAATTTCTAAAACTTCATCCTTTGTTCTAGCGTAGCTCATGCGAATTTGTTTGCCCATGTTAACTGGGCGCATTGTAGATTTTTGCATGTGTTTCTCACCCCTTGCAAAATTTATAAATAATGCAGCAAGCTGCATCGTTTCAGAATAGAAAAAATAAAAATATGACATATCCTTATCTTAGTACTTGTCCATAAACAATTAACTAAAATCAGAATATGTATTGTAAATAATAAATTGCTGTGCTATAATGATAAAAATCGAAATGATTAATTAGCATATTAGTCGCATTTTAAAATAGTATCACAAAAAAAAGGTTAAGTCAACCTTTTTTTCTTTTTTTATGCACTTTTTTCTTTTTGCTCTTAAATCCGTCCGCTCATTTGTATTTTTATATACAATCCAATATTTACTATAACATTACCCTTTTATAGTTTCAAGGGGTAAATATGTATATTCTTACATATTTATTTTTAACCTTTCCTCTTCCCTATTTAAACCTTTATTTCTTCTAAATTCTTCCTTATTTTATAGTCTTCCTTATCATTTATATGTTATTATCAATGTATACCTATAAACAAAGGAGTTCCATGACATGCAAATATTAAAACCTTCTTATTACAATAAATTTATATGTACAGGTAGCTTATGCCATGAAACGTGTTGCAAAGATTGGCTCATTGAACTAGACCAAGCTACTTATATAAGATATCAAAAAGAAACGAGTCCATTCGGGCAGAAGTTACGTGCTCATATTAAAAAAAACAAAGAAACGAATAGTTCACCTCAAACCTTTGGCACTATCCAACTCGCCAAAAGAATTTGTCCTTTCTTAACTTCTGACAAACTTTGTGATATCTATCTTCATTTAGGTGAAGAAGCCATGTGTAGT
>JAEZKI010000366.1 GCA_023415525.1 Bacillota bacterium
CACCAAGGCACATCAGAATTGCTCATGTATTTACGAAAAGTAACTAGAGCCTTCCCTGCTGCCTTTTGTGCTGCTACTATTTTACCGGTGTCCACTCCCTTTAATAAATCTGGATCACCAGCACTAATACTAATAAAAGCAGCATTTCTTTCTGCTAACTCTGTTAACCCTTGGGCTATCCAACTTGGATATTCCTCTAAAGCCTCTTCTGAAGCGGAGGTATAAGTAATTTTAGTCATTTGTTCATCACTATATTCTGTAAAAACACGTTTCGCCCCTACTTCATAGGCACATTTTGCTAATTCTCTTGCAAAATAAGCCCCTTCTATAGGTGTTCGAATCATAAGGTACTGCCCCTTTTGAATATTAACGCCCACTTCTACGACTAGTCTTGCATAGCTCCTTAATTTTTCTTCAAACATTAGTGTTCTCCTTTTTACTTATTCTGCTATAAATTGATTGAGACTGCTATTATAAACATATCCTACCTTTTTCAAACGCTCCCTAACCTCTTCTATACTTTGATCATAGCTTTTACAAAGGTCTTCTAAAGAACTGGCTTCATCTCTTAATTTCATATTAACAATACTTAATAATAAATAAGGATCTTTTGTATTGAGCATCTTCCCTTCTCCCCTCTTCTTTTTTTCTTCTTAGTATCTAGCATTTTTTATATTTTATTATATAAAGATGAACATTTTTTGTAAACTTTTATTTTTTATTCAACTTGTGTTTTAAATGGATTTTGCTATAATAGGACTATCACTATAGACCGTTGGCAGAGTAGATGTAAGTGCGTTAAGTGCTAGTTGGACGGGAAGTTGCCACTAGACGAAAAATCTTCAATGATTTGCGGTACTTATATCGCATTCCGCTGCCAGTGCAGCGCTTCTTTAACTTACGCCTAAAATCTTATTAGGTTTAAGCTTTTATTTGCAAAGGAGTTGCTCTATGAAAATTAAATTAAAAACAAAAGATACTGTATTACTTGGACTTTTTATCAGTCTTAAAATTATACTTGCTCGTGTTGCTCAAATCTCACTATTTAACAATTTCCTACGTATATCCTTTGGCTTTATCGTAACTGGCCTTACTGCTTATCTTTACGGACCCTGGGTTACTTGTGCCATGGGGGTGGCTGCAGACCTTTTAGGCTTTTTCTTATTTCCACAAACGGCGCCCTTTTTCCCAGGTTATACCTTAACTGCAGCTTTAGGTGGCTTTACTTATGGTTATTTTATGCATTATAAAAAAACAAGGGGAAAGATTAGCTTATCTCATATTGTTATGGCAAATAGTATCGTTAGCCTTCTCTTTCATGGTCTCTTAAATACTTACTGGCTAAGTCTTACTAACGGAAAAGCCTTTATGTCTATTTTACCTTTACGTCTTATGAAGAATGTTGCCATGATTCCTATAGAGTGTGCTATTCTCTATTTTACCTTAAAGTACCTCACCGTACATCTTAATGCTTTTCGTACAAAAGAGGCTTCCTAATATCTCACATTAAGTCCTCTTAATTTTTATAATGTAAAAACCAACAGTCCATAGTGAAAAGACAAATTTTTTGTCTACAAATAAAAACTCCCATCTTCTTCAATGAGGACGGGAGCTTTTCCTTTTTAACCACACAAATTTTTTAACTAATTTTTAATACCTATACGCATATAAGATTTTACCTTATTGGTACGATGTTGATGGGCTACATCTCCTTCTAAGGGGAGTTGAATATAAATTTTGCTACCCACTCCTTGTTCACTTTCAATACTTACCTTGCCATGATGACTTTTTACTATTTTCTTAACGATAGTAAGCCCTAACCCACTTCCTTCATATATTTCCCTACTCTTATCTCCACGATACATACGGTCAAAAACATAAGGCAAGTCTTCTTTAGCAATACCTATTCCTGTATCTTCTATGGTAATTGTACAATGCCTTTCCTTTACACTGGTAGTTACCTTGATTTCTCCCTTATCCTCTGTAAACTTAAAGGCATTTGAAAGAAGGTTCATCCAAAGTTGCTTAATGGCATCCTTATCCCCTAAAATCATCATATCCTCTGTTTCTTCTACATTAAGGCTATATTTGATCTTCTTCTCATTTGCAATGATTTTAAAGCTATTAAAAACCTCACGAATACTTTGATTCAATTGAATAGGTACAAACTCTATTTGTTCAGCTTTCTCTTCTACATTTTTAAGCATATCCAGATTGCTTAAAAGTTTTCCAAAGCGTACCACTTCTTTATAGAGCATTTGCATTTGTTCATCATCAATGGGATAAATACCATCAATCATAGCTTCTAGGTTACTTTGTAAAATATGAAGGGGCGTTCGAATTTCATGGGATACATCGGAGATTAATTTCTTACGAATGGTATCTTGCTTTTCTAGTCGTTCAGCCAAATAGTTCATACTATACCGGAGTGTTTCAATCTCTTGGATATGACTTGGTCTTGTATATCTAGCTGTTAACTTGCCATCTGCAAGGTCCATGGATGTTTTGGCTATGCCATAAATATGAAAGGTAAACAACTTAGATATACCTAAACCTGCTGCTATGAAACAACCTAATATTAAAAAAGAGCACCAAAGAGTGGCTTCATTCATAGCTGCTTGAAACTGTAAACCACTTTCTGAAATAAGTAAGGAAGGATAATACCCTATCCGCACATAACCAATTAAATGCCCGTCTTTATCATATAAAGAACGGTCTTCAAAGCGGTAGTTTTTGTTATTAAGGTGAATCCATCTCTTATCAAAATCCTTAATACTATAGTGGAGTTGTTCTTGGGTAGTCCCCCAAATTAACTGCTTATTACAATCTAAAATAGAAATAGCAAAGTTTCCCATATAAGTTTCTACCACTAACTTCTCGTCTAAGTTATACTGCCAACCATCATTCTCATAGAGGTCTTCTACTATATCTACAATAACATCTCCTGCTTGCTGAATATTTTTTTCAATGTAGTTTTCAAAATTCCTCTTAATAGAAAAATTAACCATCAACGAGGTAGCTAAAATAACAATAAGTCCTAGTGAGGCTAAAATACCAAATAGTTGCTTACGAATGGAAATCATAAGGTATCTCCTTCAAACTTATAGCCAATACCTGTTACCGTTTTAATATACTTTGGATTTTTTGTGTCCTCTTCTATTTTTTTTCTTAAGTTCTTAATATGCACATCTATGGTGCGATCAAAACCATCAAAATCAATGCCCATAACAGCTTCGATGAGCTGGTCTCTTGTAAAAACCCTACCTGGTGAAGCAGCTAACTCATAAAGCAACTCAAATTCATTCGGTGTAAGGGCAATTTCTTCATTATTTACCTTTAGAATACGTTCTTCTAAATAAATCTTTAATCTTCCTTTATCAAAAATAAGGGTATCTTTACTCTCTTCCCTTTGTTTTCTCATATCTAAAGCCTTTACTCTCGCCACCACTTCTCTTGGGCTTACTGGTTTCACTAAATATTCATCTGCACCTAAATTAAAGCCCTCTATTTTACTATCTAAAGTCCCACGTGCTGTCACCATAAAAATATAGACATTAGATACTTGACGCATCTCCGCACAAATTTCTTCGCCTTGAATATCTGGAAGCATCAGATCTAAAAGTACAATATCTATCTTTTGTTTATAAAAAGTATCCAAGCCAGCTCGTCCAGTGTAACACGTAAAAACAGTAAAGCCTTCTTTTTCTAAATATTTTGTCATGATATCTGCTACTCGTTCTTCATCTTCTATTACTAATATATTCATAAGCTCACTCCTTCTCTATTTCACACTGCTTATCATTAGGTAAGCACTTATTCTTATCTTATACCTTTCTTATACTTATTTCTATTATATACATTTTATATGAAGAAAGTTAAAAGCTTTTACCATTAATAAATGTTTGATTCAAATAATTAATAATATTAATTGTTGATAAATTAAGCAAAATACTTTACAATAGTAAATATACTGGCAAAGGGGGACGTTGAAATGAAATATACCTTTGATGATAAAGAGCACTTGATTGATTTTATATGCAACGAGATTATTACTACCGCTGAAGCAACGAGTATGCTTAATTGTTCAAGACAATACCTAGATGAGCTTGTAAGTAAAGGAAGAATTACCCCCATCAAGACCATTAATCGTGTACGTCTCTACTGGCGAAATGATATCATGAATTTACAAAGTAAAAAAAACACGGTAAATAGCTAACTTCTTAAGAAAAGAAGTTAGCTATTTGTTGTTCACCCAATGTTTCTTGTTCAAGTAATGCCTGTGTTAATCCCTCTAAAATTTCTTTATTCTTTCTTAAAATCTCTTTTGTTTCTTCATAAAGAAGAATAAGATGTGTAGAAGCTTTTTCTAAAAGCCATCGACTTTCCCTTTCTTTCTCTCCTAATAGTACTTCCCAATTAGCTAGTCCCATTTCTTCGTCCATACCATAGCGAATTAAGTAATCTTTAATAAGTGCCGTAGCTTTTTCTAAATCATTACTTGCCCCTGTTGTGACACCTTCGCTACCAAAAATAATTTCTTCTGCTGCTCTCCCACCTAAACTAATTTTAATTTGAGTTAAAATATCCTG
>JAEZKI010000374.1 GCA_023415525.1 Bacillota bacterium
GCAACATGAGGGATCAAAACACATACGATCAATTCAAACTTTACATTCCTAACGATATATCCAGTGATTCAAACTTAAATCTTACAGAAATGCGTGTTCTAGCAACGATTAAGGCTTTGGATAAAGATAAAAGCTGCTTTGCAACTAATTCATACATAGCTAAGTGCTTAAATATGTCATCAAGGCACGTAAGTCGCACAATTACAGCCCTAGAAAAGAAAGGGTATATAGCATTAGAAAACAAAAATAGCTTCAAGAGAAAAATTAGTGTGATAATAAATCAAGAAGTACAAAAAGAAGAGCCAGTTAGTCAGAAAGAGAACCCAATAAAGCAAGCTGAGCAAGAGGAACTTCCTAAGGTAAAAGCCAAAACGAACAAGTTAGGAAAGTTTAATAATATATATCGTCACAATTGGGATTTTGAAGAAATAGGACGTTTAGAACGCAAATACATAGATGAGAAATTAAAGAGTATGAAACTTACAGATAGAGGAAAGGAATTAATAAATAAGATTGGAGCTAGTTTTAGTGAACATCCATCCGAATGGCAAGGCATTACTCAGCTAGCTTTTGAGGGGTAACTTATCATGCAAACCAAACGAACCACCATAGCACTTGATCCACACCTTAAGGCAAGTCTTGAGCAACTGGCAAAAGCAAATTATAGAACCTTGAATGGGGAGATTAATAAGGCCTTGGAGTTTTACCTCCTTAGTCAAGGCGAAGAGGTAGTGAGGCAAAAAGATATTTTAACCACACCCACCCATATAGCAGAAGCCCCAAGCCTTCCTCAAAGGGAAGCAGTAGCATACCACAACACATCATATGACGAAATAGAAGAATTTTAAGGAGACCACCATGTTAGATAACAGACTTAAGCAGATTATATATGCATTCATTCACACTTGTACTTTTAACGAGGTTGATAATTTCAGCTTTCAAATAGATTATAAAACAACAGCTTATATAGGTGAGTACGTCCCATACTGGCAGATTAATATAAAAGAAAATAACAAGTGTGATATCTATAGAATATATAAAAATGACATGACAACATTAGTTTATGAGTACTCAGAATATTAGGAGAGACAACATGGCAAACAACGTGAAAAATATTGGTATAGACTTAGGAAACAGCACCATATGCGTAGCAGGCATAAATGCACAAAGTAACATTATCAACACCTACATCCATAGCATCTACACCTTTGATACAGCTCTTTCAGGTGGAGACATTATTGAATGTAGAGGCACCAAATTAGCCTTAGGAGTGGGGCAAATAACCCTTGCTAATGTGGACAAGACAAATAGAGAATACATAGAGCATCAAATCTTATGGGCAGTAAATAGTGTTTACGGAGCAGGTACGCATTACATTAACTTAGGAACAGGCCTTCCTATTAGTATTTATAAGGCAAAGAAGCAGGAGTTTGCTGAGAGATTGAGGGGACTAGGTACTATTGAGGGTGTGGTTAATGGAAAAGAGATATCGGTGAATATTGTAGATGTGAAGGTGATGGCTGAGGGATATGCAGCTATTAGGCCACTGAGCCAGTATATAGATAAGGATAATACCACTCTTATTATTGATATAGGGATGAAAACAACGGATGTATTACTTGTGGAATGGGATGGTAAGTTCAAAATTAGTAATTATGCCACAGTCAATATAGCACTTTATGATATGTATAAGGTATTGCAAGACAAGATTGCTAATGAAGGGGTAGAGGTAACTATTGAACAGATTGATAAGAAGTTTAATAGTGGTAAGCCTATTATTAGGACGGAAAAAGGGGAGTTTAATTTAGAAGAGCATCTTGTGGATACTGTTCATGTATGTAGGGATATTATGAAGGATATAGAGAATAAATTTGGGAAAACTGTGTTGCATGATAAAGTGTTTGTAGGTGGAGGAAGCGAGAAATTTTTGAGAGCTGTAGGAGGGGGAGTAAGGAATAATGTTGAAGTACCAATAGAGATGAGATGGTATGGAAATAGTAGGGGATATATGTTAAATTAATAATTAATGATTAAACTGGTTTTAAAATGGTAACTACTGTTTTACCCAGTTTTTTTTATTTGATAATTTATTTGTACTTATAAAAAGGACAAAGTAAATAAGTTTGTAAATACGGTATAACATGATAAAGTATTTGTTGTAGATGAGTCTAAGAAATTTTTGAAGTAGTAAATGAGAGAGCGCGGAATAATGGGTGTATACCCTGTAAGATAAGATGGTATGGAAATGGAATAAGATAATTTATGAATTTTCAATGGTGCATTAATTGGGCTAAAGAATTAAGGTATTCTATAGCTTGGGTATATTTTCTTAAATATTGTGTGGGATACTAGATTGTCATGTTATAATGAAACGAGTTAATAAAGGAGGAAAGTTATGTATAGTGATATTCTAAATTCAATAATAAAAGATTCTAGTTATAAGTTAACACAGTTTACAGAGGAATCGATACAAAATATTTTATCCAAGGTATCAATTAGAAAAGATAAAAAAAATAATGAAGTAGCTTATATTAAATGCTTGGTAAGGAATAAAGATGTAAAATTAACTCCAGAAGAATTAGTGAGGCAACTATATATATATAAGTTAATTTGTGAATATGGATATCCAACTGAACGTATGGAAGTAGAACACACAATAGTATTTGGGAGAGAGAGAAAAAGGGCAGATATAGTAGTATTTGATAAAGATCGCCCCACGTCTGAACAGATAATTGTTGAATTAAAAAAACCTAAATTAAAAGATGGTAAGGAGCAATTGAAGTCATACTGTAATGCAACTGGTGCAATTATAGGAGTATGGACAAATGGGGATCAAATATCTTATTATCATAGAAAGGATCCTAACTATTTTGAAGATATTACTAATATTCCAAAAGCAAGCCAGAAGTTAAAAGATATCTTAACAGAGAGGTGGACTATTGATGACTTAGTAGCAAGGGACAAGTTAGTTAATGAAAGAAAATCATTAAAAGGCCTAATTGAAGAAATGGAAGATGAGGTTCTTGCTAACGCAGGTGTTGATGTATTTGAAGAAGTATTTAAGCTTATTTTTACGAAGTTGTATGACGAAATGGAAAGTGGTAGAAATAAAGCAAGAATGCTAGAATTTCGAAATTATGGGGATACAGATAACGATCTTAAAGAAAATATTCAGTTGTTATTTGACCAGGCAAAACAAAAATGGTCAGGAGTATTTGGGGAAGATGAGAAAATAGCATTAACAGCTTCTCACTTAGCAGTATGTATAGCTAGCTTACAAGATGTAAAACTGTTCAATTCAAATCTAGATGTGGTAGATGATGCCTTTGAGTATTTAATGAGTAAATCTCAAAAAGGTGAGAAAGGGCAATATTTTACACCAAGATATGTAATTGATATGTGTGTAAAAATGCTTAATCCAAAGGAAAATGAAAAAATGATTGATACGGCTGCAGGTAGTTGCGGATTTCCAGTTCATACAATATTCCATGTTTGGAAACAGATACTTGCTAAAAAAGGAATTCCACAAAGTCATCTTTTTACATCTGAAAAGAAACCTACAGAATGTGAAGATTATGTCAGAGAAAATGTATTTGCGATTGATTTTGATGTAAAGGCAGTAAGAGTTGCAAGAACACTTAATCTTATTGCTGGAGACGGTAGAACAAACGTGATGCATTTAAATACTTTGGATTATGATAGATGGGATGATTTCACAAAAGACGAGACGTGGGAAGACATTTATTATGAAGGTTGGAAAGGCCTAAAGAAAATGAGAGCAACACCTAATCAGAATAGGGATTTTAAATTTGATGTGTTGATGGCTAATCCCCCTTTTGCTGGTGATATAAAAGAAAGTAGAATTATTTCTAAGTATGAGCTCGGCAAAAATGCAAAAGGGAAATATCAAACAAAAGTAGTAAGGGATATTTTATTTATTGAAAGAAATATTAACTTCCTCAAAGATGGGGGGCGAATGGCGATTGTCTTGCCACAAGGAAGATTTAATAATGCAAGTGATAAATATATTCGTGAGTATATTGCTGAAAGATGCAGAATACTAGCTGTAGTAGGACTACATGGAAACGTATTTAAACCACATACAGGAACCAAAACATCAGTGCTGTTTGTTCAAAAGTGGGATGAAAAATTATGCCCCAAAAAGGAAGATTACCCCATTTTCTTTGCAACAATGCAAGAACCAAGTAAAGATACTTCAGGTGAAAAAATATACAGAATGGTAGATGGTGACGAAGGCGCCTATATGTTAGACAATCATCATCATTTAGTTGTAAAGCATGATTTGTACAATCATGATGGACTAACAGAAGATGGCATAGCAGAAGCATTTATAGAATTTGCAAAGAAGGAAAATTTGAGTTTTTTTCAGTAAACCCATCATCAGTAGATTTTGATGAACAAAAATATAAACAACTGTTAGATGGGAAAAGGATAGTGGAAAAAAATTTATCTTCAGTAATTTCTTCAAATAATTATTTTAGGTTAGAAGCTGAGTACGCAACGGCACCACAGTATGCCTATACTAATGCCATAAAGTGTATAGATTCATATGATGTAGTTCAATATGGAACATCTGATTCACTTAATGAAGATGATGAAGGATATCCAGTACTACGCTTAAATGAATTCGATAATATGTTTGTAGAAAAACCATTCAAATATTGTAATACTTTATCAGAAGATGATTATAGAAAGATTAAATTAGATAAAGGGGATGTATTAGTTTGTAGAGCAAATGGTAATCCCAATTTAGTTGGAAAAGCTGCAATAATTATGGAGGATACAAATATTGCATTTGCTTCATACCTTTTTAGAGTGAAGACGAATAAATTAATTTTGCCAGAGGTTATGGTTTCTTTTTTAAACTGTAAATACGGGAGAATGGAAATTGATAAAAATTCAATGAAAGGTGATCCTACCAACTTCAGTCCTTTTGTGTTTAAAGATATTTGGATACCAATATTTAGTGATCATCTACAATTTAAGATCAAAAAT
>JAEZKI010000424.1 GCA_023415525.1 Bacillota bacterium
TATACTATAAAAAAAACATACCCCTGCCATGGGGAGGGAGGATAACGATGAATGAAGAAAAAAAGAAAGCCATGCAATCTCTTAAAACAGCTAGGGGGCAGATTGATGGTATTATTAAGATGATTGAAGATGAACGTTATTGTATAGATATCTCTAATCAAATTATTGCTTCTCAGTCATTACTTAAGAAGGCAAATATCCTTATTTTAGAGCAGCACCTGACACATTGCGTAAAGGCAGCATGTCTTGAAAATAAAGGTGAAGAAAAAATTGCTGAGATTATGAAAACCTTGGAGAAATTATTATAAGATAAGCAGTAAAAACAAGTTAATAAGTGAAAGATTTACATTAAAAAGCTATTATTTTTAATAAAGTACTTTACAATACTTGTTTTTCCATATAATATAGAACTACCAATCGAATACTTTTTAAAAGGGAGTAGTAGAAAATATAACATCAACAACGCGATGAATAATCTGGTGCTATATACCATACTTTGGTTACAAGACTTTTAATATTTTTTAAGGATGATTCTTTAAAGAATATTGGAGGTCTTTTTATTTTCCTATTTTTAAGAATATTCGAATGGGTATATAGCGATTAAATAGGAGGCTAGAAGATGAGTAATTTTTTTAATTGGAGTAATGAGAGGTTGTATCAGGAATTTGATACAAATAAGGAGGGACTTACGGAACAGCAGCGATCAGAACGCTTAATGAGATATGGAGAGAACACATTAGTAGAAAAGAAAAAGAAGTCTATTCTACATATTTTCTTAGAGCAATTTTTTGATGTATTAGTAGTCATTCTTATTATAGCAGCCATTATCTCCTTACTTGTAGGAAATGGGGAGAGTACGCTAGTTATTTTTGGGGTTATTTTACTAAATGCCATATTAGGAACAGTTCAGCACCTCAAAGCGCAGCAGTCCTTAGAAAGCCTTAAAACCCTATCAGCTCCTTGTGCTAAAGTTTTACAGCAGGGGATAGTAACAGAGCTTCCAACGAGCCAAGTAGTAGTAGGAGATATACTTATACTTGAAGCGGGAGACATTGTAGCAGCAGATGGACGTGTTATAGAGAGTTTTTCCCTACAAGTCAATGAGAGCTCTTTAACAGGGGAATCAGAGGGCGTTGAAAAGATAGATCAAATATTACAGAGTGAAGAACTACCTTTAGGCGATCAGAAGAATATGGTTTTTTCAGGGAGCCTGGTTACTTATGGTAGGGCTAAAGTGCTTGTTACAGGTACAGGAATGCAAACAGAGTTAGGAAAGATTGCAAAACTCATGGATGATACCCAAGAAAAAATGACACCATTACAAGTAAGCCTTAATGAATTTAGCAAAAAATTAGCATGGATTATTTTAAGTATTTGTGCAGTAGTATTTTTATTAAGCTTATATAGACAAACACCTGTATTAGATTCGTTAATGTTTGCCGTTGCTTTAGCAGTAGCTGCTATTCCTGAAGCATTAAGCTCTATTGTAACCATTGTCTTAGCATTAGGTACACAGCGTATGGTTAAAGAAAATGCTATTATAAAGGAACTAAAAGCTGTAGAAAGCTTAGGGGCAGTATCTATTATTTGCTCAGATAAGACAGGAACCCTTACTCAAAATAAAATGACCGTTAAAAAGCTTTACTATGGGGGAAATGTAAAAACAAGTGAGGCATTTAAACAAGATAGTAAGTTAGAAGACTATTTAATAAAAGCTTCTGTTCTTTGCAATGATTCCATTACTTTAGAAAATAAGGAGTTAGGTGACCCTACTGAGATAGCTCTAGTTAATTGGGCAGAGAAGCATGGAGTAGATGAGTTAAAAGTAAGAGAAGATATTGGTAGAATAGCAGAAATACCTTTTGATTCAGACAGAAAATTAATGAGTACCTTACACCAAATAGAAGATAAAATGATCCTTTTTACAAAGGGAGCACCAGATGTACTCCTAGACAAGTTGGCCTTTAATCATACATCAGAGGGTATTGTGCCTATGGATGAAAAGCAAAAGAAGGAGATTCGCCAGATCAATGAGGAATTCTCAAAGACAGGGCTTAGAGTATTAGGCTTTGCTTATAAAGAATGCCAAGAAGTATGTAAACTACAGAGAGAGGATGAAGAAAATTATACTTTTCTAGGCTTAGTAGCTATGATGGATCCACCTAGAGAGGAATCTGCACAAGCTGTAGCAGATTGCTTAAAAGCAGGGATTAAGCCTATTATGATTACGGGTGACCACAAAGTTACAGCAGCAAGTATTGCTAAGCAAATAGGAATTTTAGGTGAGAATGATGAGGCCATTGATGGTTTGGAGCTTAATCAGCTTACTGATGAAGAACTAGATGAAAGGTTAGAAAAAATTGCCGTCTATGCCAGAGTTTCGCCTGAGCATAAGATACGTATCGTTAATAGATGGCAACAAAAAGGACATATAGTAGCCATGACAGGAGATGGTGTAAATGATGCACCAGCTCTTAAAAAAGCAGATATTGGTATTGCAATGGGTATAACGGGAACTCAAGTTTCCAAAGATGCAGCAGCTATGATTTTAACCGATGATAATTTTGCAACGATTATAAAGGCTGTAGCCAATGGACGTAATGTGTATAAGAATATACAAAATGCTATTCACTTTTTATTATCAGGAAATACAGCGGGGATATTAACAGTACTTTATACCTCACTATTGGCTTTACCGATGCCTTTTGCACCTGTACAGTTACTCTTTATTAATCTAGTAACAGATAGTCTACCAGCTATAGCTATTGGAATGGAACAAGGAACAGATGCTCTTTTAAATCAAAAACCAAGACGGACTAAAGGAGGAATTCTAAGTAAGGAACTTCTAAAAAGCATTCTTATAGAAGGAACCCTTTTAGCGATTTGTACCATACTTGCCTTTTACAAAGGTTTAGAGACAGGTAATACTGAAGCTGCAAGTACAATGGCTTTTGCGGTTCTTTGTTTAGCCCGACTCTTTCACGGTTTTAACTGTAGAGGAAAGGAATCTATTTTCAAATTAGGTTTAATGACAAATACCTTCTCCATTTTAGCCTTCGTAATAGGGGTAGGGCTGCTAAATGCTTTATTATGGATTCCAGCTTGCCAATCATTATTTAGCATAGCTCCTTTAACAGGAGAACAGATAGCTACTTTTTATGCGCTAGCTTTTATACCTACTATAATTATTCAAGCCATGAAGTTCTTTAAAGAAAAATTCACATCTAGATAAAGAGAAGACCAATAAAGAATGACCTGTCCCAAATTAATTTTCTGATTAATAAAGGACAGGTCAACAAGGAATGACCTGTCCCTACTATTTTTCTTTGAAGGGGAGGTCTTGGACATAGGTGCCTACTAGTTTTTGGATGCCTCTTGGAATAGCATCTTTTGAATTTTTCCAAGGGGCATCTTGATTTTTGTAATCATATTTATCAATGAACCAGGATAAGTCTTCTTCGATGCGTTTAAGGTTCTCTTCCATTTTGGCAAAAAGAAGAGGATAGAAGCTTTCTTTTTGGGAAGCATTGAGCTTGGTTTCAGCTAAAGCCATTAAATCACCAAAGTGAGAAACACAGAAGCCTTTAGAGTCTAAAAACAGCTGCTTAAAATCCAGCTGATGGGTATAGAGATAAAAAAAGGTATCCATATAGCGATTAAAGTTAGAATCAATGCGCTCACAGATATAACAGCTTTTATCTTTTGCTTTAATCCATTGGGAGAGCGTGTCTTTTTCTGCTTCTTCATGACTTTTTGTTTTTTTAAACATAGAAAAGAAGTTCTTATTAGAAGGAGAGAAGGCTTCCATTTTAGCTTTTAATTCTTTTTCTAAAGCTTTATAATGGGTATGAAGCATAAGGGCCGTTCCTAGGCGATTTCCGTAGTCATACATTTTTTTATAGTGTTCTTTACAAAAACCTATTTGATCCGTTTGCTCACGTATATCATCTTCCATATAAGCGCAGCCCAATATAAAAGAAAGAGCATCCTGCTCTAGGTTACGGTAAATATAGCAAAAGGGGCATTCATCCCCAGATTGAAATGCATCAGTTAAAGGTATTGTATAAATAGTCTCTTTCATTTGAAAACCGCCTCTAGTGTTTTTATAATAATTATAACATAGGATACGGTATTTCATAATAAAAAGATGTTTAGTATTCCTTATTGTGGAAATAATACTTAAAGTAATGTAAAAAGAGGGTGTGAGAGTATGAAAAATGTTGTAATGCTTCAACACTTAAATCATTTTGATATTAAGCAAATATTAGAAAGTGGCCAAGTCTTTCGTTTTGAGGCCATTTCACAAAGTAGCTATTTACTGATTGCTAAGCAAAGACTGATTAAGATTATGCAGCAGCCGGATAGTAGTAGTGTACTCATTCACTATAGTAATGTGAGTGAGGTAGAAGATATATGGAATGATTATTTTGATTTAGACACAGATTATCAAAAGATAGCTACAGTACTTTCACAGAAGGATGAACACATGCAAAAGGCAGTGGCCTTTGGAAAAGGCATAAGGCTCTTGAGACAGGACCCTTGGGAAATGCTGATCTCCTTCATTATCTCCCAAAATAAAGCTATTCCTCACATTAAGGCTTGTATTAAGAACCTTACGCAACAATTTGGCTTTCCTATTAATGAAGTGGATGGAGAAGAGAATTGCTATTTTACCTTTCCTACACCAAAAGAATTAGGAAGATCAACAGAGGAGGCACTAAGAGCTTGTAAAGTAGGCTTTCGTGCACCCTATATTATGGATGCTTGTCAAAAGGTACTAAATGGTGATATTTTGCTGAATGAGCTCTATAGATTACCAGTAGAAGAAGCAAAGGCACAACTAATGAAAATTAAAGGAGTAGGGCCTAAAGTAGCAGACTGCATTTTACTTTTTGCTTATTCTAAAATGGAACTCTTTCCCACAGATGTTTGGATTAAACGAGTGATGGAAGGCCTCTACTTTGAGGGGAAGACAGTAACCATTCATGAGATTCAAAAGTTTGCTCAAAATTATTTTGGAGATTTAAGGGGCTATGCGCAACAATATCTGTTTTACTATGCACGAGAAAATGCCTTATTTAAGTAGAATAAAAAAAGGTACGATAAGCAATAAAGGACAAAAAAGAGAGTAAATAAATAAAAATAAAAGAGAACAGATAAAAACAAAAGATATATTGAAAAAATGGAAAAAACACGATTAAAAAAGAGGAAATCTGGGTAAAATCACATTTGCATAAATAAAAAAATTACCATAATATTATAAATATCATTAGCACTCCATAAAGGTGAGTGCTAACAAATTAAAATACAAATTAGAATAAAGGGAGGTCTTTCTTTATGAACTTAAAACCATTAGGTGATAGAGTTGTTATTCAACATCTTGAAGCAGAGGAAAAAACAAAATCAGGTATTATCTTAACAGGTGCAGCAAAAGAGAAACCACAAGAAGCAGTTGTTGTAGCAGTAGGACCTGGTGGCATCGTAGATGGTGAAAAAGTAGAAATGCAAGTTAAGGAAGGCGACAAAGTTATCTATTCTAAATATGCAGGGACAGAAGTTACTATAGATAAAAAAGAATATGTTATCGTTAAACAAGGCGATATCTTAGCAATTGTAGAATAATAATACTTAAAACACGAATAGGGAGGTTATAACAATGGCAAAACAAATTCGTTTTGGATTGGAAGCAAGACAATCACTTCAATCAGGTGTAGATCAATTAGCAAACGCAGTAAAAGTAACATTAGGCCCAAAAGGTCGTAACGTTGTATTAGATAAATCCTATGGCACACCACTTATCACAAATGATGGTGTATCTATTGCTAAAGAAATTGAGTTAGATGACCCATTTGAAAACATTGGCGCACAACTTGTAAAAGAAGTAGCTACAAAGACAAATGACGTAGCAGGAGATGGTACAACAACTGCAACTGTACTTGCTCAAGCTATGATTACAGAAGGTCTTAAAAATATCGCAGCGGGTGCAAACCCAATCATTATACGTCGTGGTATGCAACAAGCAACTGCTGTTGCAGTAGAATCTATTAAAACTATGAGCCAAAATGTTAATAGCAAAAATCATATTGCGCGTGTTGCTGCTATTTCTGCTGGTGATGATGAAGTAGGTAACTTAATTGCTGATGCTATGGAAAAGGTGTCAAATGATGGTGTTATCACAGTAGAAGAATCAAAAACAATGGCAACAGAATTAGA
>JAEZKI010000459.1 GCA_023415525.1 Bacillota bacterium
CCCTTGTACGCCCATGTAAGGTAAGAGCACTTGCTCCAGCTTGTTCAATAATTTTAGCAACTTGGAGGGCATTAATTGAATCCTCATCAAACCCCTTACGAATTTTTATTGTCAATGGTTTATCAAGAGTCTTGGCTACTGCATAAACAATTTCACCAATACGTTCTGGATTTTTTAGGTGAGCAGAACCTTCTCCATTTTTGGTAATCTTGGGGGCAGGACACCCCATATTAATATCAATAAAGTCTACATCACTCTCGGCAATCTTTTGAGCCATCTCGGCTAAGATTTGAGGATCACTACCGGAAAGCTGTACCCCTACAGGATGTTCCTTAGGATCTATATAAATAAGATTATTGGTTTTTTCATTTTCATACAAAAGGCCTTTGGCACTCACCATCTCTGAATAAAGCATCCCACAACCAAATTCTTTACACAGCAATCGAAAAGGTAAATCTGTTACGCCTGCCATAGGTGCCAAAAATACATTGTTTTTTGTTGTTATGTTTCCAAATTTCATCGTTTTCCTACCTGTTTTTGTTATAGATCAGTTCTAAACCTTTGAGTGTAAGAAGTCCATCATAATGATCAATTACTGCGGTCCCATCTTGAATAACCTTTGCCAATCCACCTGTAGCAATAACATTTAAATGGGGCACACCTAGTTCTTGTTTGACCTTGTTAACAATATATTCTACTTGGCCAATACACCGATAAACGAGTCCTGTTTGCATACTGCTTACAGTATTTTTACAATCTAAAATGCCTTTAGTCTTCTTAATCTCTATATGAGGGAGTTGAGCAGCATTACGCCAGAGTACATCTGCACTAATACGTATACCTGGTGTTATAATTCCACCAATAAACTCCCCTTTTTCATTAATGATGTCATAGGTTGTGGCTGTTCCAAAATCAATGATCATGCAAGGCCCTCCATAAAGCTCGAAGCCTGCTACTCCATTAACAATTCGATCTGCTCCCACTTCTCTTGGGTTATCAGTACGGATCGCTAAACCTGTTTTTAGACCTGGACCCACTATCATTGCTTTTTTATTAAAATACTTTTTAATACTATTATTTAGTGAATACATAATATCTGGCACCACAGATGAAATAATAACAGCTTCAATATCTTCAGGGGTAATAGCCTTTTGCCTCAAAAGTTCAACCATTGTTACACCATATTCATCAGAAGTTCTAGGCGTCATTGTTGTTAATCTATATAAACCTAGTAAATTGCCATTTTCCATAGCTCCAAGTACAATATTGGTATTCCCTACATCAATGACTAGTATCATTTTTCATTCCTTCTTTCACCTTTACGCCTTGTGTTTCTCTTCTATATCTCAAAAAACAGACACCAGAAGTGTCTGTTGCTTTTAATACCGAAAATAAACTACTACTATTATAATAGCGTTTTAATTATAAGGGATACCTTTTACTTTTTCAAGTCAAACAATTATTCTTCCAATAGTTCTCTAGCAAATGCGCCCGCACTATCTCCATATTTCCCCATAATGTAGGTGATTATTTCTTCCTTAGATTTTTTAGCATTTTGAAGCAATAAAACCTCTCTTACAATCTTCCCATTTTCGGTGGCATAAATCATATACCAAAGCTTAAGTGAGCGAAATATCTCTTTTTCTTCTTGTTGTAACTTCTTTACTTCTAAACCAGCTCCAATATCATCGTAGTTCATAGGATCTTCATAGCGTTCCTCAATAAAGATTTCTCCATCTTCATAAAAACCCAGCGTCATAATACAATTGACTTTTTCTGCAATAACAGCTAGCTTCGCTCTCACTTCATCTTTAATATCTTCTGGTAGATCTTTAAATTCCTCATTAAAATAATATTTCTGTACATAAGGTGATACAGAAATAAGTATTCTTTTTTCCATATCATTATTCCTCCTTTGCCTTTTAGTCTGTGTAACCATATATACCCCTTACAGATACCTCTCCTGCAAAAACTACTTTTTCTTCCCCTTCCTCGGTAACCACCTTAAGACTCCCATCTTCTGTAATAGCCTTAGCATAAGCCGTATAGTTCTCAGTGGGTGTTAAGACCTTGACTTGTTTATTTAAAGTAATACATTTTTTTTCATAGCGTTCTAAAAAACACTTAAGGCTAGGACTTTTTAAGTAAATATCATAATCTCTTTCAAACTGTTCTAACACCTGTTTAAGAATGTTTTTACGCAGATACTTCTTTTTGCCTTCTAGATAAAGAGAAGTGGCATGTGTTAAATCTTCAGGTAGGCTTTCTGTATTCACATTAATACCTATTCCCAAAACAATGTATTTAACTTGCTCTAACTCTGCACTCATTTCCGTCAAAATACCACAAATCTTTTTACCATTTATCACAACATCATTTGGCCATTTAATCTTACTCTCTAAACCTGTCTCTCTCTCAACAGCTTCACATACACTTAAGCCTGCTATAAGGGTTAAGGTACTTGCTTGTATGGGCAAAATAGGCGGTCTTAATACAAGAGACATCCATATACCTGTTCCTGCAGGTGCACTCCAGGTTTTTCCCAGCCTCCCTTTTCCACTGTTCTGCTTTTCTGAAATAATTAATGTTCCTTCTGCCGCGCCCTTTCGCGCTAAATGTTTAGCCTCATCATTAGTAGATCCTAATTCTTCATAATTAATAATTGTTCTTCCTATTATTTGAGTATTAAGCTCCTCTAATATTTCTGATTGTGTTAAAATATCAGGAATCTTTTTTATGCGGTATCCCTTTCTTGTACTGGACTCAATGGCATAACCTTGTTCTTTAAGCTTATTAATAGCTTTCCATATACTTGCTCGTGTTACTCCTAGTTCTTTACTCATTTCTTCCCCTGATAAATAGCCTTCTGTACTTTTTAATAATCTTAATACTTCATTTACCACCTACGCCACCTCCTTTTTCAAAAAAGAAAAGCCGAAGGATTACTCCGGCCTTTTATATCTTTTTTATTCTTCTTCCTCTTCCAAAGCTGTCACTGAAGAATTAGCTTCACCAGTAGTGTTTTCTATAGTTTGTTCCCCATTTTTCTCATCACTTGATTCTTTTTTGCTTTCAAACTCGAAAAGGTTAAACTCTTCTATATTATCCACATCAACTTCTTCGCCTCGCATGAGTTTTCTAAACTCTTTACCTGTAAGCTTTTCTTTCTTCATCAATACTTCTGCTGCTTTATGAAGAATATCCATATGCTCTTTAAGAGTATCCTTTGCTTTTAAATAGCAATCGTGAATAAGTTCACCGATTTGCTTATCAATTTGTGTAGCCAAGGCCTCACTATAATTACGCATGTGGTTGAAGTCTCTACCAAGGAAAGGTTCTTCTTGTTCATCACCAAATTTAATAGGTCCTAA
>JAEZKI010000482.1 GCA_023415525.1 Bacillota bacterium
GTTTATAGCCTGCTTTTTATCCCTCCAGCTTAAAGCGGTAGCCTGCCCCCCATACGGTTTCTATGAATTTAGGCTTGCTACTATCTTCCTCTATTTTTTCTCGAATACGGTTAATATGTACTGTAACCGTAGCCGCATCTCCAAGGGCATCCATACCCCAAATCTTATCAAAAAGAGCATCCTTTGAAAAAACGATGTTAGGATTGTTGGCTAAGAAAAGCAAAAGCTCAAACTCCTTATTAGCTAGCTTCACTTCTTCTTCCCCTACATAAACTCGCCAGCTCTTAGGCAAAATCTTAAGCTTGCCAAAAGTAATAGTTCCTAATTCCTTTTCTTCCTTTCTTTCATAATGGGTAAGGCGTTCATAACGCATTAAATGAGCATTCACTCTGGCTACTAATTCCATAGGGTCAAAGGGCTTAACAATATAATCATCTGCTCCTAGACCTAAACCTCTCACTTTATCTACTGATTCCTTCTTAGCGGTAATCATTAAGATAGGTACCTCCTTTTGGGTACGTATTTCTCTGCAAATACTATAGCCATCTCTTCCAGGCAGCATGAGGTCCAATAAAATGAGGTCATAGTCTCTTTCTAGAGCCAATCTTAGGCCTTCCTCACCTTCCCTGCTTATATCCACATAAAAACCATTTCCTTCGAGAAAATCTCTTTCTAGTTCAGCAATGGCTACATCATCTTCAATAATTAATATGTTTCGCATTATTTTCTCCCCTTTTCCTTCTTATCTATCTTTTTACTCTGATTCCCTGTTTTTTATTGCACTCACAGCCTATCTATTCCCTATACAAGGGCAAGGTAATACAAAATAAAAGCCCTTCATGATTAACAGCTTTGATGGTGCCACCATGAGCTACTATAATCTTTTCAGCTATAGCTAAGCCTAGGCCACTTCCCTCTTGTGGGTTAGTCCTTGAAGCATCTCCCCTATAAAAGCTTAAAAATAAATTTTTAAGAACCTCTGGGGCTACCCCTGGCCCATTATCATTTAAACTGATGGTAAGGGTTTCCTCATTTTGAGTAACCCTTACAAGCATTTTTCGTTCTGGCTTTGTATTGTACTTCACGCTATTTTCCAAAATATTAGTAAACACTCTGCCGATCTCCTCCACATCCAGCTTCATTACCAGCTCTGGAGGACAATCATTTTCATAATCAATAGCCAATTCCTTTGTCCCAAATTCTCCTCTTGCCTCTCTAAAAAAAGTATCCAGATAATTCTTTACTCCTACCTCTTCAAAATGGAAGGGATAGTGACCTGTATCTAGTTTAGAAAAAAGAAAAAGCTTATCTACTAGCTTATCCATCTCACAAGCTTTGGTATAAATGATATCTAAGTACTTCTCTGTCTTTTCTGGGGTATTGGCAATGCCTACTTGAAGTCCTCTTACATATCCTTTAATGGCTGTAAGGGGGGTTCTTAAGTCATGAGAAATACCTGCCATAAGTTCTTTTCTATTTTCTTCATATTTAATTTGCATCTCTACAGATTGCTTTAAACGAAGCCGCATCTCATCAAATTCCTTACAAACAGTGCCAAATTCATCCTTACCTCTGTAATCCATCTCAAAATCCAAATTTCCTTCTTTGATTTGACGAGACCCATAACTGAGCAAACGAAGGGGCGTAAGCAAGCTCTTACTTAATCGCGAAGCCAATACCCCATTTGTTCCTATAAGAATAAGGAGTATACATAACCCAATGGTCTTCCCATAACCCTTTAGTACCCTTTGCGTACGCCCACTTACCACATCTTCTGGACTAATTGTACCTGTCTTGAGAGCACGAAGGGTCACCTCTTTACCTTCATAGGTAAATGTATTTTTTACAAGCCAACACTTATCTCCATAGAAAACAGCCCCATCTTTTGCATGATGTTCCTCCTCTATTTGATACCCCTCTTCCTCTAAAGAAGCTACCAATTTCTTTTCTTCTTCCGTCATATTAGAAAGCTTTACTTCTCCACCTTCTGTAATTTCTAGGCTATATCCCCTCATACGGCATTTCTTCTCAAAATCTTTTCTCTGTTCCTCTACGCTATTTCCCTCTAATAAATGCTTCTTGTATTCGCTGGACATTTTTTGAATGGTGCCTAAGTCCATATTTTGTTTGATAAGTATCCCTATTTCATCTTTAAAAATGCCTACAAAAAGTAGCATACTCCCCATGGATACTAAAAACGTTAGTACAATTGGAATGATCACCATTAGTATATTTGAGATAATAATACGTTTTCGTATGGTCACTTCTACTTCTCCCCATTCATTGTTTATTTTTAGTTCTTCTTTCTCTTTCTAGCATATCTTTCTTTTCTAAGGGTTTTCTTAAAGTTTTATAAATAAATTCTAAACTACTCATTAGTAAATGTAAAACATATCCGAATAATATTATTATTTTTAACTTATTGACATATCCTAAAATTAATATTATATTTGTTTTATATTCCACAAGTAGAATAGAACAATAGTGCCTATAAGGCACGTATTGGTTCGCGAAGTAGTGAAAGTGTAGGGCACGAACTTTTTATGCGAGATGAAAGGAGCGTTAGGATGTCACTTAAACATGGACTTTTAGGATTACTAGATTATTCCCCTATGACTGGTTATGACCTTAATAAAGCTTTTAAAGATTCTTTAGACTTTTTTTGGCAAGCACAAACCAGTCAAATTTATCGTGAACTATATAAAATGGAGAGCTTGGGTTGGGTCTCTTTTGATGTCATTATTCAGACGGATAAACCCAATAAAAAGCTTTATACTCTCACACCTCTTGGCAAAGAAGAACTAGAACGTTGGAAAAGAGACGATTGTTTAAAGGATGAAATGACAGTACGCAGCCTTTTTCTTATGAAGCTCTTCTTTAGTGGTAATTTAGCCAGCGAAGAAAATCTACATACCTTAGAAAAATATCAAGCCATTTACGAGGAAAGGCTAGAAGCCCTCCTCCAAAACCAATCAATTTCCAAATATGACCAGTTGGTTTCTGATCCCAATCAATCCCTCTATTGGCATCTCACAGAAAGCTATGGCAAATATTATTATGAAATGTGTATTCACTGGGCTAAAGATTCTATTTCTCTCATAAAGGAGCGTATGAAATGAATATTCTTGTCTACAATGGGAGTCCTAAAGGGACTCAAAGTAATACCTTAAAGCTGACACAAGCTTTTCTCAAAGGTCTTAACGAAAAGGGTGAACACACCATTGAAATCATTGATGTAAGTAAAGCCTCTATTAACCACTGCATAGGTTGTTTTAACTGCTGGACGAAAACACCTGGAAAATGTGTGTTTAAAGATGATATGC
>JAEZKI010000519.1 GCA_023415525.1 Bacillota bacterium
GGTATAGGTGAAGCCATTAAAGAAGCTGATATGATTGGTAAAGTCAAGGTAACTTGTGTTGACATGGAACCAGAACATATTAAATTACTTAAGCAAGGAATAGTCCAAAAACTAGTTGGGCAAAAAAGAAAGTTATTTACCTATTATGGCGCTAAGCTTCTGTATGATTTAAATCATTCTAAACTGCAGATAACACCCGATGATGCGTATAATAGGGTAACGAATATTCCTAATATTATTGATACTGGACTTATTGAAATCGACAGTACAAATGTAGATTCTATAATAGGTGAGATGGAGTAAGTACCTAGTTTAAAGGAGCAGTCTATGAAAAGTAGGGTGACGATTACTATCTTTTTATTATATATTTTAGGGACTTTGATAATATATAATATATTTATTGATAAAGCTGGGCAAGAATTGAATAAGAGTTTTACACTAGGGAATAGAGGAATACAGGATATCTATCTGAATGGGTGGGAATATTTCCCACAAGAGATTATTACTAAATTTAATAAGGAGTATCCTTATATAAGAATTAATTTTGAAAAGGCAGATAAGGATAATTATTCTAACCTGCTTAAAGCAAGAATTGCTTCAAAAGTTCAAGTAGATATCATGAGTATTATGCCCCAAGATTATAAAGATTTCGTTAGTAAAGGTTATTTACTAGATCTTAGTAATGAAGAATATCTTAATAACTATACGAACGAGGCAAGAAATTATGTGAAGAAATTAGATCCATTAGAGAAAGAGCACGCAGTATGCTATAAAAGCTATGTGTATGGAATGTGGTACAACAAAACATTGTTTGAGCGAAACGGAGTTGAAGTTCCAAAAGATTATTATGAATTTTTAAAGGTATGTGAAAAGCTTAAGAGCAAAGATATTGCCCCACTTGCTTTAGGTGTGCGGGATAATAGACATAGTAGTTATATTTATCTTTTAAGGTTGCCGAAGCTTAGTGAAATACAAGAAACTTGGACGAGTGGGTTCAAAGGAGTTAGTATAGATTTTGAAAACATAGCCACACAAAATATAATGCAAGATATTGAGGAGTTTGTTAATAAAGATAATTTAATGGTAGATTCAAAGTATCTTACATATTATCAAGCATTTCATGAGTTTGCCAAAGGGAAGGCAGCTATGATTATTATGGATGATTCTTCTTTAAGTTTGGTTGATAGTGATATGGAGAAAATCATGGATCCAGGAGTTTTTGCAATACCCTATCAAGATAGTGGAATAACAGCACAAGTTCCTAGAAATGATTTAGGGTTAATGATGGGGATATTTGCAAATTCTGAGCATAGAGAAGAAGCCAAGATATTTTTAGAATACTTAAGTAGACCAGATATTGCCCAAATGTATTGTGATTCTATGTTATTTCCACCAAACATACAGGGAGTTAATACTTCTAATATAAAGTATAACAAGTTATGGGAGCCTTTAAGAAGTATGCCCGGGATTACAATGAGTATAGATAATCTAGAACCTAGAACATTAGAACAACTTCAAGTGCAATCTAAATTTATTATTACCCAAGAATAAAAAAGCAAAAATCAGCCTTTAATGTACGAAAGAACCTTTCAATATCCATAATATGATCTATTATTTTTGAGGCCTAATATTTAGCATAGGCCTCTTTATAGTTAGTGCAGATAGTAGATATAATCCTTAAAATCACTATCTAAAATAACTTTTCCTTGCTTCATAAGTTCTGCTTTTAGAGAATGAATGAGGTGCTTCATAGAGATTTTCTTTTCTTCAGCTGCAGCGAGAAAGGCAGCATTTAATACTATGTTTTTGATACTTCCTCCAGAAATTTCAAAGGTATTTGCCAAATAATCAAAGTCGATAGAGGAATGAAGGGGTGCTTCAGGTGGAAACATGGTTTGCCAAATCATTTTGCGATGCGTTGCATCGGGAAAAGGAAAATGAATAATAAAATGAATACGGCGCATAAAGGCTTCGTCAATGTTTTTAAGATAGTTAGTAGCTAGGAGGACAATACCTGTATAGGACTCAATACGTTGAAGGAGATAAGAAGTTTCCATGTTAGAGTATCGATCATGGGAACTTTTTACTTCTGAACGTTTATTAAAGAGTGCATCCATTTCATCGATGAAGAGAATCACATTACTTTTTTCAGCAGCATCAAAGATTTGGCGAAGGTTGGCTTCTGTCTCACCAATGTATTTAGAAACAAGCTGAGAAAGATCAACTTTATAAAGCTTCAAGCCCAGTTCCTTGGCAATTACTTGGGCAGCCATGGTTTTACCTGTTCCAGGAGGGCCAGAAAATAAGATATTTAGGCCAGTGCCATAGGCATATTTTTTATCAAAGCCCCACTGGGTATAGATAATATGCTTGAACTTAATATAGTCACAGGCGTGGGCCATTGTTTCTTTTTGAAAGGAGGGCAAAATAAGCTGTTCCCAAGAATAACGACTATCAATTAAGGTGGCTTTAGTAGATAGGATATTATCTATCTGTTCATAGCAGCTCGTATAAAGCTGTTCCTTAGTGATAGGGTGAGCTTGGTCAATGAGCTTAAGAGAGTCAACAGCCTTTTGAATATGTAAAGGGGTAAACAAGAACTTATTCGTTAGCTCATCCAAGTTAATCCCTTCCTCAAAGGTTAAGTCCTTACCATAGTAGTGCCAAAGGGCAAGACGGTTTTCATGGGTCAGTGTGGGAAGGCCAAAGTAAAGCCATGTAGAGGAATTACTTTTAGAGGAGAGTAAAAGCTCTTTTTCACTCAAAACGAATAACCAATTAAAGTGAGGCTGTAGGAAAGAAAAAATAGAGGAGAGGATAAGCTCTCGCTGATCCCTTGCTCCAGCCTCTAAGTAGGTTTCTAGGTCTAAAAAAGCGATAAAGGCATCATGGAGTCTTGCTTCACGATAAAGGGCATAAAGGCGTAAGGATAATAAAGTTTGATCTTTGCTATAAAAAAGAGGGAGCTTGACCCATAAAATATTTCGATTAAGAGCAAAGGCAACTTTCTCTAAGTGATATTTCCGACCTGTTCCTCTTGGCCCGAAGAGATTAATCATACAGGGTTTCTCTGTGGGCTGGCGAAGCAAAGCAGTTATTTTGTGAAGCAGTGTTTCATCGCAGACAGGAGAGGAGGAGGGCTGAGGAATATGTAGCCAAAAGCTTCCCTCTGCATCAGGGGTACTATCATAGGCAGAGGGTTTCCCTAAAATAAAAGCCATAATAGCTTTCTTTAAGATGAGGACAGTATCAAAAAAGTGGTTATGGATAAATTGTTTCGTCTCAAAAAAGCTAGACATATAAGGGTCAGAGAAGTCTGTAAGTAAATCAGTAGTAGAGGGAGCTGCTACAAGAATCTCATAAATGCTTTTAGCTAGGTGAAGGGTAGGAATTTTATATTTTTCTCCCACGCTACTAAAGACTCTACTATAGTCCTCTTTAAGTTCAAATAGCATAGCTAGAGCAAGACCATAGATTTGTAGGTCTGAGAGCTGGAAGCATTTTTGGAGCCTTATAAGAGGGAGCAGGGCATCTGCATCAGGTGTACAGTTAAGCTTTTCTTTGATGGAAGCATGGGCAGTATGAAGGTCCTCTGGAGAGAGGAGAGGTGGTGTAAGGAGGTTTTCTGTATTACAGTAAACATAGACATAGAGGGCAGCATTGGTAAGATCTAAGAGTTCTTCTAAAAAGGCCTCGTTACTACTGTAGCCAGTAGGAGATTGCATAGTAGTTAAAGGTTGTAGCAAATTTTTCATCTCTCAAACTCCTTTCTTACTCTTCATCAAGATAAAAAGCATAATCACCAAAGTCTTCTTTAAGGACAATTTTTCCTTGTTTAGAAAGCTCCAGATAAAGGGCTTTTATAATATGTTCCATTGTGATTTCTCCACGTAGAGCGCCATAAAAGGCAGCAGATAAAATAACATTTTTAATCACACCACCTGGTATTTCAAAGTTTTTTGAGAGATACTCAAAATCAATGCGTGGGCTAAGTGGTGCTTCAGGGGGAAAACTATTTTTCCAAATGGCTAACCGATAATCTATAGCTGGAAAAGGAAAATGAAGAATAAATTGAATACGACGCATAAAAGCTTCATCAATATTATTTAAATAGTTAGTGGCAAGGAGGACTACCCCGGGATATTCCTCTACTTTTTGCAATAAATAAGAGGTTTCCATATTGGAATACTTATCATTGGCACCTTGCGTTTCTGAACGTTTGCCAAATAGGGCATCCATTTCATCAAAGAATAGGATGACATTACTTTTTTTAGCTTCTTCAAAAATAAGATGAAGATTTTTTTCTGTTTCCCCAATGTATTTAGAAACGCATCGTGATAAATCTACTTTATAGAGGTCCATATGAAGTTCCTTAGCAATAACTTGTGCCGCCATGGTTTTACCAGTACCAGAAGGTCCGGCAAAAAGCATGGAAAGCCCTTTACCATAGGAAAGTCGTTTATTAAACTGCCACTTTTCATAGACAAGAGAGGCATATTTAATATGGGAACAGGCTTCTTGCATCTGCGCTTTGAGGCTTTCAGGTAGAACTAAATCCTCCCAGGTATAGGTGAGCTTGATTTTTTCAGCTTGCTCAGAGAGGTGAGAAATGATTTGATGGTAACAACACGCTTTCACTTGGTCGGAGGTAAGAGGAGCAGTTTCTGAAAGGAGCTTAAG
>JAEZKI010000537.1 GCA_023415525.1 Bacillota bacterium
TCACTACCTACTTTGAGTAAGCCGAAAAAAACTCCCCCGAAAAGAGATAATGCTGCAACCATAGATATGAAAATGATTAACAAATCAATCAGGTATTCTTTCCTGTTAGATTTTAACATTGGTTTTGTCATTAAATAATCTCCTAATAAACTATAAATAATTTTTCTATGATTTGAATTTCAGTCAGTTTTCTTTTTGAATTCTATTAAATGCAATATTTAAAATACTATAAGTACTAGCTCATCATCTTTCTCACATTATATCATACTATTCCAATTATTCGTAATATACACTTCTACTGATGTTACTTTAATCTTTAACCTAACACATGGTGACGTTTTGACATCGTAACCATTACTCTCATCTTGAAATACCTACAACCACTTAAAAGTACTCCACTTTATCCACTTATTTAACAATCTTATAATAAGCTTTATTGGTTAGTAGATAACTTACACAATACAGTACTGCAAAAAATAGCATAACGCCTATACTACACGCTAAAATTAATTCTGTATTATACAGATGAATAGTTCCTAGCAAATCCTCTACCAGCATAACCCCTACAAAGGTATGAATAATCGCACTTATAAGTGGTAAGAAAAATACGAGTAGAATTTGTTTCTTAATCGTTCCCCTTACTTCCTCATCACTCATGCCTACTTGTTTTAAAATCTTAAAATTTCTTTGATCCTCATATCCTTCTGTAATTTGTTTGTAGTACATCATAAGCAGTAGACAAACGGTAAAAATAAGGCCAAAGAAAACACCTATAAATAGTAAGCCACCATACATAGAGCGTATATCCTTTTCTCTCTCTCCAATATAATCTGCTGCCTTTCCTCCCTGTTGCTTCAACATCCATGTATTTAAATCTTTTACAAAGGCATCTTTCTGACTTTGGCTTCCCTCTAAATGAAAGGCCACTGTATAAAGTCTATTATCTGATGCTGTGGCATTCATCTCTTTAGCCCAATACTCCACTTGCCAAGGACTCGATAAAACCATATAATAATTCGAAGTTGCTAAATTCTTCGGCTGCTTATTTTCAAGGCAAAATGTTTTTAGTTCTTCTTTAACACTATAAATTTCTTCATTTAGATAAACCTTGGATGCTCCAAAATCTTTAGTAGGTGAAAAAATTAAAACCTCTTGTTCTTCTAAATGGATAGGTCTATTTGTCATACGGTTATAATCCTCTAATGATATTAACCATAAGCTATAACTATTATCTAAATACCACTGTCTCTCTACATTATCTACAAAAGCATTATCTTCTTTAAGAACTGCTAGCATCTGCATTTGAAGACTTACCTCATCATGTACCTGCACCTGATGCGCCTTGGATAGCGTTTCTATTTGCTTTTTAAACGCTTCTTTTTGCGTAAAGGTATCTGCCTCTATATCATATCTCACATCCATTGGATAATTAAAGTAAATGGCCGAATCTTCATCCACAAATAAAGAAACCGTACAAATTAACGTAATCATAATCATGGTGCTAAAAATGCAGATATTAGAAAGGCTATTTGCACTGCGTTTCATTCGATACAACATACCAGATAGGGTCACAAAATTATGCTTTTGATAGTATAGTTTAGGAATGTCTTTCATTTTCTTTAGCAAAGCAATCATTCCTGCTTTAAATAACAACCTAGTTCCCCCTACAACTAAGAAAACAGCAAAGAAGAAATTTGAAAAGATAGAGCTATTCACTTCACTTTGAATCGCAATACCATAACCTAATCCTAAAATCACTAAGCCTAAAAGTGTCTTAAAAACCAGTCCTTTTTCCTGTCTTTCTCCTTTTTTACTACTTTTCATAAGTTCAATGGGTTTGGCTCTACTTACTTGCCATAAGCTTCCTATTAAATTTATTCCAAACACAATACCAAAGTAAATCAATGTTACCAAATAGCTTTGTTTGGTTGCCACAAATTCACATTGCACATCCAAATGTGCCATATTAAGTAGGACCAAAAAAATCAACCTTGAAAAGACTTGTGCTATTAAAATCCCTAATCCTACTGAAACGATATACAGTATAATGGTTTCAAAAAGCATCATCATTCCAATATCTTTTAAGTCTAATCCTAAAACATTATAAAGCCCCAATTCATTTTTTCTTTGTTTAATTAAAAATTGATGTGTAGATACTAAAACAGGTAACAGAATGATCCCTAGTAGGAAAGCCCCTATAAGCATCAACCCCAATAAATACATAGCATGTGGCATATTTTGCATCATAGGGTTTTCATAAACAGCATTAAAAATAAAAAATACAAAAACAGAAAAAGCCGTAATCAACATATAAGGCACATAGCTTGAACTATTTTTTCGAATACCATCTAGGGCTAACTTAGGTAGTAACTTCACTTTATGCATGTTCTTGCCCCCCTACTTGAAGTAAAGTAAGAGTATCCATAATCCCTTGATACATCTCTTCCTGAGTCATATTGCCTCTATAAATTTGATTAAAAATCTGACCATCTTTAATAAATAATACCCGCTTCGCATAGCTAGCTGCTTTACTACTATGTGTTACCATTAAAATCGTCTGACCTTCCCTATTAATCACTTCAAATAAATCGAGTAGGTGTTTAGAAGCTTTAGAATCTAATGCACCTGTAGGTTCATCTGCCAATATCATTTTAGGTTCTGTAATAAGCGCCCTTGCTATAGCAGCACGTTGCTTTTGTCCTCCTGATACTTCATAAGGAAATTTTTCTATCACGCTTTCTATACCTAACTTTTTTACTAAAGGTAATAATCTTTCCTGCATAACCTCATATTTTACCCCTTGCAAAACCAAAGGAAGTAAAATATTATCCTTTAATGAAAAAGTATCTAGTAAATTAAAATCTTGAAAGACAAATCCTAAATGATCTCTTCTAAAAGCACACTTTTGATGATTTTTAATATGGCTAAAAGGCTTACCTTCTAATAAGATCTCTCCCTTTGTGGCTTGGTCCAAAGTAGCTAGTAAGTTAAGTAA
>JAEZKI010000002.1 GCA_023415525.1 Bacillota bacterium
AGTAGGAGCAGACGCAAAAACCTATGTACTTACCAGTTCAGATGAAGGAAAATATATAAGCTTTGAGGTCACACCAGTAGCGTCAACTGGAACTACACAGGGAACAGCAGTATGGAGTACATGGGTAGGAATTGTAGTACCTGCTGAAGCCCCACCTACAGCAACAGTGCAAGCTATTACTGGAACATTACAAGTTGGCGAAACACTGACTGGTCACTATACCTATAGTGATGTAAATGGTGATAGTGAGGGAAACAGTACTTACAAGTGGTACAGAGCAGATGATATGGCAGGACTAAATAAAACGGCTATACCTGGAGTCACAACCAAAACCTATGTGCTTACCACTGTGGATATAGGTAAATATATAAGTTTTGAAGTAACACCAGTAGCGCTAACTGGAATTCCTCAAGGAAGTGCCGTTGAGGGTGTAAGAACAGGTGTTATAGTTAAAAAATCCGAACAAAATAGTGGTTCATATTCTACAGCACCGACAATTACTCCAACCGTTGAAATATTTATTAACAAAGATAAAGTGAACTCAGCAACTTCTGAAATTAAAGAGGAAAACGGTAAAAAGATAACAACCATTAAACTAGATGATGAAAAGCTTACTGGTCAGCTTAATATAGGAGATACTGGAAGTACGATTAGTATTCCTGTAAAGAACAACTCGGATACTGTAATAGGACAGCTTAACGGCCAAACTGCTAAAAATATGCAAGATAAAAATGCAAACCTTGAGATTAAAACGGAGAACGTTACTTATATCCTTCCTGCTGCAAATATTAATATCGATAGCGTTTCTAGGGAAATGGGCAGTCAAGTTCAGTTAAAAGATATCCAACTAAACATTAGTGTTTCAAATGCATCAAATGAAACACTAACGGAGGTTGAAAACAGTGCGAGAAATAATAACTTCCAATTGGTAGTTAATCCTATTGACTTTGAAATAGCTTGCATAAGTGGTAGCAGAACGGTTGAGGTATCTAAATTTAACGGTTACGTAGAGAGAACGGTGCTTTTGCCAGATGGAGTGGATCATAATAAAATAACTACAGGTGTAGTATTTAATAAGGACGGCACTTTCTCACATGTTCCTACGATAGTACAATTCGTTAATGGAAAGCATTATGCCAAGATTAACAGTCTTACAAATAGTACCTATACAGTTATTTGGAATCCAGTAACTTTTAAGGATGTAGAAAACCACTGGTCAAAGGATTATGTCAATGATGTGGGTTCAAGACTAATTGATGAGGGTGTGGGGAATGGAAATTTTGCCCCAAACAGAGATATAACAAGAGCAGAATTTGCTTCAATGGTAGTAAAAGCACTAGGGTTGAAGGGAACTCATTTCTCTGATAAGTTTGGCGATGTTCACAAAGGTGATTCCTATCATGATTCTATTTAAACGGCCTATGAATATGGCATACTAGCTGGTTATCCAAATGGAAATTTTGGACCACAAGACTTAATTACCAGAGAGCAAGCCATGACAATGCTTGCAAAAGCTATGGATATAGCAGGCATGAATGTAGCAGTATCCAATACGGATATAAACAATCAACTTAAGTTATTTAAGGATTCAGACAGTATTTCATTATATGCTAGACAAGCGGCTACAATCTGTGTAAAGAATGGTATTGTTGCAGGAGATAACAAAGGAATGCTTACTCCAAAAGATAACTTTACAAGAGCAGAAAGTGCAACTGTTATTATCCAGCTTTTGAAGCAGGCTGGATTAATCTAAGATGTTTGTAGTTATCGCCTGTAGAACAATTAAGATGTGCTTTGAAAAAAATAAAGTGTAATAATGGAAATGAAAGATAAGAAGACTGAAGCAACGGTTATTACCGAGCTTCAGTCTTTTTATAAAGGTATAAATTTAATAGGTTGCTCTGCTTAAGCCTCTTTAGCTTTTTTACGTAAGAAAAGCACTAAAAACAGCATGAAGCTCAGGAATTTTTTTGCTAAGGAGGAGGGGTCTACCCTCACTATCCAAAAAACAGTGGCGCGAGGTACCAACAGCTACAACTTGATGAGTTGTAACATTTTTCATACAATAGCGCAGAGTAAACTTAAGGCCACCATAATCCACTACCTGTAGATCAATTTGAATGTTGTCATTAAAGGTAGTGGTTTTCTTATAACTACATTCAATGCCAATAACAGGTGAAAGAATGCCCAGGCTTTCAAGCTTTGCATAACCCCAACCTATTTGCTCTAAAAAGTCTACACGTGCTTCTTCCATCCAACGTATATAGTTGGAATGATGGGTAATGCCCATCTTATCAGTTTCATAATACTGTACATAATGAATATAGGGTTTCATAATAACCTCCCACATGAAATATAAACTTATTTTATAGAGCCATATAAGTACATCATAAAACGAAAGAAATTCTAGATAGTTTGTACAAAAGTAAATGGAGAAATAAGAAGAAGTAGCCTTTTTCCGACAAATTGTTATATAATGATTTAAAGAAAATAAAAATTATTAATTGATCCCTTTTTCATTTTTCTTTTCTTTCCAGTACTTTTATTATAATAACTCTACCCACAAGTGGAAAGGCCTTTTAGTATATAGGTGTAAAAAATATGGAAGACATTGTCTTTGCAAAGGAAAATGGCTAACTGGCTAAAAGATATCGACCTAATGCTTCAGCGTTTTAACAACGAGGATGGTCTTATAAAATCAAAAAAGGAGAATGATGAATGTTTAAAAATAAAACACAGCAACTTATAACAGCTGGTCTTTTAGTGGCAGTAGGCCTTATATTCCCTTATGTGACAGCTCATGCCTTTGGGATTCATGGAAATATCCTACTACCTATGCATATTTTTGTACTACTTATTGGACTATGCTGTGGTCCTTTTTATGGGGGAGTGTGTGGATTAATCATTCCTTTAATGAGTTCCTTATTAACAGGAATGCCTCCTCTTTATCCGATGCTCCCTATTATGTTAGGGGAATTGGGGACTTATGGTTTAATGAGTGGTATACTCCTTCATCAAACAAAGCTAGGCAAGTATAAGTTAGGGGTTTATCTAGCACTTCTTGGTGCTATGGTCAGTGGGCGACTTGTCTATGGACTTATCTTTTCACTCCTATTTTTAATGAACCCTCAAATAAAGGCCCTTTCTGCAATGGCAGCCTTTGTAACAGGTTTACCAGGTATTATCTTACAACTTGTAATTATTCCTCCTATTATAGGTGCCATAAGCCGATTAAAACAAGTAAGGCCAATCAAGCCAGTACTAGAAGAGCAGGAAGAGTTATTAAGGACGGCGAAGGAACTTATCAAGGAAGGTAAAGCTTCTTGTGTGGTCATAAAAGAGCAGCACATCCAACGAATGCTCAATGGACCAGGTATTCAGCCTGTTATTAGCCTTTATGAAGAAAAGATCTTAGAAAATACTTTAGTGGCTGATAAAATCATTGGAAAGGCCGCGGCTATGGTTTTGACTTTGGGAAAGGTAAAAGCTGTTTATGCAGAAACCATGAGTCAGGCTGCTAAAGCTTATTTGGAAAAACATCAAATAGAAGTAGGGTATGGACGGTGTATAGATGTCATTAATAATCGAGAAGGCAATGGCATTTGTCCTATAGAACGTGCTGTAATGGATTTGGAAGACCCATCGGAAGCCTTAGAAGTCCTAAAAGAAACATTAATTGCTCTTAGGAAAAAAAGAGCTCTAATAGATAGAACCTATAAAAACAATGTAGCAAATTAGGTGTTTTATCCTGCATTTAGAACAGCTATGTCAATGTGTATATAAATACTCTTTTTAATAATAAGCAAGTTACATAAATGGTTTCCGTTAGGAGAGGATAGCATTTTCTATGCACCTTGCTGCATAAGTGGCAAGCCGAGTACATTTACTAGGATCAAATGAGGTGATGCCTTTAATAAGACCTATTGTGCCAATGGAGATGAGATCATCCATATCATTATTCACATTACTGTATTTCTTTACGATGTGTGCCACGAGTCTGAGATTACGTTCAATAAGTATGTTTTTAGCGTCTTCATCTCCCAATTCATATCTTTCAAGATAATATTTTTCTTCATCTGGTGAGAGAGGCTGAGGGAAGGAAGAGATGCTACTAAAATAAGAAAAACAAAAAAGAGGAAGCATATTAAGGCACACCTCCACAAAAAAGGGCTCATTATTAGTGT
>JAEZKI010000393.1 GCA_023415525.1 Bacillota bacterium
TATTACAGAAAACGAGGATTCCATTCATCAAATACAAAAGCAAGTGGAAAAATTGATAGACATTAAAAAGGTTGAGCGGTTGGATGTAAAAGAAGACATTATTCGTGAATTAGCGTTGATTAAAGTAACAAGCCAAGAAACACTCCTTCCCCGTATTAAAGATTTAACAGATGCTTTTAATGTCAAGGTCATTGATATGGATACACAAGTTGTGGTTTTTGAAATATGTAATACAAAAGAAAAGATTGACGCATTTATTGAAACAGTTAAAGAGTATGAAATCATAGAAAGTGTTCGCACAGGTGTTATAGCACTGCAACGGGGCAATAAGCACATGTAAGATGAGGAACGTGGAGGAGAAAGAGCCATGCAAAAGGTTCAAGAAATACGGAAAGTGGAATTAGTAGAAATACTAGAAAAAGTAGTCGATGAGATGAAAGATTGGCTAATTATAGGCGATCAGTATGGTAAGATTATGTATGCCAATAATAATGTGTATACATGCTGTGGGTGCACTAAAGAAGAAGTTCTAGGAAAAGACATGTGTATGTTTGTGGGAGTAGACTTGAGTGATCAAGTTGTTCTTGATAAAATTAACAAATTTCTCAAGGATGGGGAAAAATTTGAATTTGTCACCAATCGCTTTGTAAAAGGCAATAAAAGGATTTACTTAACTAATACCCTGTCTACTATTTGGTATCAGAATCAGTTGGAGTATTTTGTATGTTTATCAAAGGATATTACAAGTACTCAAAAACTAAAAGAAGAAGTCTATAGGGTGAATTACTTTGATAAATTGACGAACCTACCTAATCAGAAATTCTTTATGCAAAGTCTTTATAAAGCAACTCAAAAAGCGAAGAGTGAAGAAGGCAAGATGGCAGTTATCTTATTAGATATCCGAAAAGTAGGACAAATTAATAATGATTATGGGATTAACACAGGAGATATTGTTATAAAGACCATTAATAAACGAATTAAGGGAATATTGAGTAATCATCAAGAAGTTTTTAGGTATTCTGGGAGTAGCTTTGCTATAATTGCTCAAGGGATTGAAAGTAAGGAAGATGCCATACAACTTCTGGATAGGATTAATGATAAGGTTAAAGAACCTATATCTGTACATAACAGTTATCTTTATGTAGAAGTTAAGGAAGGCATTACACTTTTTCCAACAGATGCTAAAGGGGCAAGTGAATTGATTAAAAATGCAGAAATTGCCTTAAAAAAAGCAAAAAAAGAAAAAGGAATAATGCCTTATGTTTTTTATAGTAAGGATATTCATGAAGAGATAGAAAGTACAATGCTTCTTGAAACAGAGCTTAAGATAGCCGTTCAAAATCAAGAGTTTATAGTGTATTATCAACCCTTTATTGATTTGAAAACTAATACAGTAGTAGGAATGGAAGCCCTTCTTAGGCAGGTAAAGCAGAATGGTGAAATGGTCCTTCCGGGTAAGTTTATTGGTATGCTTGAACAGATGAATTTAATTGAAAAAGTAGGCGTAATGGTTATCGAGAAGGTTTGTATGCAGATTAGAAGATGGTTAGATAAGGGATATAAGGTTGTTCCTGTTTCTGTTAATTTATCAGCTCTTCAATTTAAAAATCCTAATCTAGCTAAAACTATTATTGAAATATTAGAACGCTTTAATGTATCACCTGAATATATTGTGTTAGAAATTACAGAATCAACGGTGATGGAGGATATTGGACTGGCACACTTTACCTTGAATGAATTACGAGAATATGGATTTTGTATCTCTATTGATGACTTTGGAACAGGTTATGCTTCTATTGGCTATTTGAAAAAGTTTATGTTTAATCATTTAAAAATTGATATTTCTTTTATAAGAGAGATTACAAAGAATACCCAAGATCGTGCCATTGTAGAGGCTATTATTGCCATTGCTAGAAGTCTTAATTTAACAACTATTGCAGAAGGAATAGAGAATGAGAAGCAACTTGAAGTCATGAATGAGATAGGGTGTGAAATTGGTCAGGGCTTTTTGTGGGATAAACCTATTACTTCTACACAAATTGAAGAAAAATATTTAAGTAGGGATTTACAAGTACTATAATAAGCTTTTCTGAAAGGTTATTGAAATAAAGAATGGAACTGTGGTAAACTAGATTATAAAAATGGAAGACTGAAGGAGTTATTAATGGATGAGTAACTTAGAAGAACTGACTTTAGTACAACTCAAAGAGATGGCTAAAGCATGTGGTATTAAAAATGTAAATAAAATGCGAAAAAGTGAAGTGATTAGTTACCTAGAACAACACCATAACTCCTCTCCTAGCCAAATAGATGATAAGACTCAAACTACAGAAGCCATAGTTGAAGAAAACAGTGTACAAGAGCCTATGGCTACAGTAACAGAAGAACTATTACAAGAAGATGGGCAGAGACAAGATGTGCTTCTAGAAGAATTTTTACAAGAAGAAAGTCTTTTAGAAGAAGAGTTACCTAGTGAAAACAGTTATGATAGTCGCAGTGACCGTATGGTGGGAGCTGGGATTTTAGAAATTATGGCAGATGGCTATGGTTTTTTACGTTCTCAAAATTTTATGCGAGGAGAAAATGACATCTATCTTTCTATTTCTCAAATTCGTCGTTTTAATCTTAAAACAGGGGACTGGATTGAGGGAGATATGCGACGGCCTAAAGAAGGAGAAAAGGCAGGTGCGCTTCTTTATGTTCATAAGGTCAATGGAGATCGTCCAGAAAAGGCAAAATACCGTCCTAATTTTGAAACTCTTATACCCGTCTTTCCGTATGAAAGGCTACGTTTAGAGACAGAAAGAGATATTTTATCTACCCGTATTATTGATATAATGGCACCTATAGGAAAAGGGCAGAGAGGACTTATTGTTGCACCACCTAAAGCAGGAAAGACAGTGCTCCTTAAGCATATTGCCAATGCTATAACACGCAATCACAGGGAAGTATCATTGATTGTGTTACTTATAGATGAAAGACCTGAGGAAGTAACAGATATTCGTCGTTCTATTCAGGGAAAAGATGTACAAGTTATTGCCTCAACTTTTGATGAACCACCAGAACATCACAAGCAAGTGGTGGAAATGGTGCTTGAAAGAGCCAAAAGAATGGTAGAGCAGGGAAAAGACCTTGTTATTTTGTTAGATAGTATTACACGTATGGCAAGGGCCTACAATTTGACCATCCCTCCTAGTGGAAGGACCTTGTCAGGGGGACTAGACCCAGCAGCTCTCCATATGCCCAAAAAATTTTTTGGTGCTGCAAGAAAGATTGAAAACGGGGGAAGTTTAACCATATTGGGAACAGCCCTTGTAGAAACAGGAAGTAAGATGGATGAAGTTATTTTTGAAGAATTTAAGGGAACGGGTAATATGGAACTTGTTCTAGATCGTTCCTTATCAGAAAGACGTATTTTCCCAGCCATAGATATTTATAAGTCAGGAACAAGAAGAGATGATTTACTTCTCCTACCTGAAGAGATGAGTGTAGCTTATTCGATTCGTAAGGATTTGAGTCGTAATAATACGTCAGAAGTGACAGAAAATCTAATTAACACCCTCCTTCGCTCAGAGGATAATAAGACTTTCGTCGAATGTATGAAAAAAGGTGAATGATTTTCATTAAAATAGACAAGAAGTCTTGCATAATGGAAAAACTCATGCTATAATACTAACGTTGTCACGAAAATTGCTAGGGTTTAAAAATTAATATAGAAAAGTGTATGAAAGAGGTGAATATAAATGAATAAAGAAATCCAACCAAAATATGAAGCTGTTACTGTAACTTGTAATGGGTGTGGAAATACTATTGAAACACGTTCAACTAAAGGTACTATCAATGTTGAAGTATGTTCAAAGTGTCATCCTTTCTATACAGGAAAACAAAGAGCTGCATCTGCAAAAGGTAGAATTGATAAATTCAACAGAAAATACGAAATGTAATCAGTTTAAAAAGGGGTTGAGAGGATGGTCTCAACCCCTTTTTTGTAAAGAAGAGGAGGCGGAGGCATGGCGAAAGTAAATATAGGGGGTCAGGCTGTTATAGAAGGCGTTATGATGAAGGGACGCTCCTATTACGCTGTTTCAGTGAGAAAATCAGACGGTACTATTGTAACAGACTCTCAAAAATCAGAGAGTATAATGGATCGTTATAAGATATTAAAGTGGCCCGTTTTAAGAGGTATGGCAGTTTTTGTAGAATCTTTAGTTTTAGGTATTAAAACCTTAAGCTTTTCAGCAGAGTTATACGGTGAAGAAGACGGAGAAGAAGAAGAGCCTAGCCGTTTTGAGATGTGGCTTCAAAAGGCTTTGGGGGAAAAAGGTGAAAAGATTATTATGGGTCTTACCATGTGCCTCTCTTTTGTCTTAGCTATTGGTTTGTTTATGATCTTTCCTATGCTGTTAAGTCGATTATTTAAAACGGTTGTAACTAGTTCTTTCGCACAAAATCTTATTGAAGGTGCTATTCGTATTATTATTTTTTTAGGCTATATGAAGTTGATTACAAAGATGAAGGATATTGAGAGAACCTTTCAGTATCATGGAGCAGAGCACAAAACCATTAACTGTTTAGAACAAGATAAAGAATTAACGGTAGAAAATGTAAGAGAATGTACAAGACTTCATAAAAGTTGTGGGACTAGCTTCTTATTTATTGTTATGATTGTAAGTATCCTTGTATTTAGCGTTTTTACCACGCAAATATTATGGCAAAGAACTTTGG
>JAEZKI010000015.1 GCA_023415525.1 Bacillota bacterium
CTCAAAAGCTGCAAATTAGAAAAATATAATCCCATACTCACCTCTATAGGACCCCTTGTGCCTCAATATGGAGAAATAGATACCCGAACTAAATTAAGAGAGGCCATCAGTTTTTATGATACAGGAGAACTAAAAAGTATTTACTTAAAAGAGCCTGTTTTTGTCAATACCAGTCTAGGGACGCTTATGGGAGAGTTTATTACATTTTATAAACAAGGAACTATTCACCGCTTATTTCCTCTTTATGGCCAAGTCAGTGGTTATTGGTCAGAAGAGGAAGAATACCAATTGGCAGAAAAAGTTACTTTTAAAATAGGAGATGTGAAAGTAAGTAATCGAATAAGTAGTTACTGCTTTTATCCCAATGGAGCTATAAAAAGTCTTAGCTTGTGGAATAAGGAAGTTCTAGTTATTCAACATCAAAAAAAGAATATAGCTATAAGATTAGGTATAGCTTTTTATGAGAATGGTAAGATTAAGTCTCTAGAGCCCTATGTACCTATTAAGATAAAGACACCCATAGGAAATATTATGGCCTATAATAATGAACCTGTTGGCATACACGGAGATACCAATTCACTTATTCTAGATAGAAATGGAAATGTAAAAGAAATAAAAACGGTATCAACGGCTATACGAATGACCTCTTATACAGGAGAAGAAAAGGTGATTGCCCCTTGCTTAGTAAGAAGTTGGTTAGATAGTGAGAGATGGGTTATTTCACCTTTAACCATCAACTTTCTTAAAAATCAAGTTAGGATAGTAGATAAAAGTACGATCTACTTACTTAATAAAAAGGAGTATAAGTGGAACACTGTACAAATAGGTTTCGAAGAAATAGGTCATGCATGTAGCAACTGTAAGGAATGTGGAGAATCTGACCCTTCTTGTGGTCTTTCACTTGCTTAATAAGTTAAGGGTTTAGAGTTCTTCTATAAAATTTGAATAAATTTGAAAGGGACGTCGATTAGTTCCTAAAAAGCTCGTACAGTATGTATCGAGCTTTTTATATTGCTCGGAATGAATAGTAATTTTTCCATTTACAATACTAAAATAGCCTTCTGCTTGGAGTTTGCTTAAATGACGATAGAGGCTGCGCAGATTGATATGTAATAGGTGACTGATTGTTTTTCGGCTAGCAGTTATTGTATGAGGGAAGGAAGGCTGAGAGCAGTAGTTACAGCTATTAAAGAGGTAAAGGAGTATTGTATCGTCTAAATCATAAAGGGCACGTATTTCTGCCATGTCCATGTAATATTGTGATACATTGGCAAAATAAGAGATGCAGACATTGGCAACTGTTAGATTGTTATGCATAGCATGAAAGAAAATATCAGCAGGAACGTCCAAAACAATGGAGGGCTTGAGGGTTTTAATAGAGGCCGTATACTTGGGAACATTTAATAGATATTCAAGGAGACCAAAAATATAAGGAGAAAGCATGGTATCAGCAATAATACTATCACCTAGTGGCGAGTTTATAAGACACTGATAGGTACCACTCAAAGCGATATAAATGCGATTGGCAGAATTCCCCATTGTGAGGAATTCAGTATTAGACTTTAGCTTTCTAAGTTCACATAAAGTAACTTGGGAGTGGGGAGTGATGGAGCTGATATCATCAGCTGTTATAACTTCTTTTGAAAATAATTTTAGAACGTTGCATAGATAATCGTCATAATAATTATGCATATTTTTTTCCCTCTTTTCTCAAAAGGTGACAAGTGTCACTTGTTTAATATGACTACTATGATATCATTTAATTACAAAATAATAAACTATTTGTACAAATAAAAATCAAAATAAATAAAAAAATTAGTATATTTAATAAGATTTATCGAATAATGGAGGTGAAATGGTTGTTACCAAGAGAGAGAGTGATAAAAGCTTTGTCCCATGAAAAGACAGATAGAGTACCTTTAGATTTTTGGGCAACGCCTGAAACATGGGATAAGTTAAAGACATACTTTAACACCAATGATGAAGAAGTTGTGTTACGTAAATTTCAAATTGATATTCGCCAAATTCAACCTGATTATATTGGTCCAGAGATAGTAAGAGCTGAAGATGGAACCTATTTTGATGCCATGGGAGTTCATAGAAGGGTAGTTAAAAATCAGTTCTGTGCCTATGAAGAATATGCAAGTTCACCCTTGGGATTTGTAGAAACCATGAAAGACTTTGAGAGATACGATAAATGGCCTAGCTTATTAAATTATGATTTTAAAGGCTTAAAGAATAAAATCGGAAATACAAATCAAATGTATTATATCAAGCTAGAAACGGGGGGATTGTTCGAATTTGCATGGGCACTTCGTGGATATGAGCAGTTCATGATGGATATGATTCTAGAGCCAGATATTGTTCACTATATTATGGATAAGATAACAGATTTTTGGTGTGGCTATGTTAGGGAAGTCATGGAGCATGCAGGAGAAAAATACGATATGGTCTATACCTATGATGATATAGCAGCTCAAAATGCACCCTTAATGTCTAAGGAGATGTGGTCGGAATTCATAAAGCCTTATCATGAGCGCTTAAACAAGGTTATTCATTCTTATGGTAAGACAGTGATGTATCATTCATGTGGAGCCGTTTATGATATGATCGAGGATTTGAAAAACCTACCTATTGAGGTTCTTAATCCTATTCAACCAAGAGCAAAAGGAATGGACATGAAGAAAATAAAAGAGCGTTTTAAAGATAGCCTTTCTTTTCATGGAGGAATAGACATTCAATTTGTTTTACCTAAAGGAACAAAAGAGGAAGTACATGATGCAGTACATCATGCAATAGATACGCTAGGTGTTGATGGAGGCTACATTTTAACAAGTGCACACTATATTCAAGCAGATACACCCGTTCAAAACATAATAGAGATGTACAGAGAAGCACAACAATATTCCATGGAGAAAAACTTAGAAGAATAGGAGAATGTAATGACAAAACAGAAGCTTATTATAGACACAGACTGTGGTTCAGATGATGCAATGGCAATAGCTATGGCGCTTAAGGACCCTAATTTTGAGATTCTCTTTTTTACAACAGTTGCAGGGAATGTAGATGCAAGGCAGGCAGCTTATAATACGCTTATGACAATAGAATATGCAGGGACCTACCAGCCTCCAGTATACATAGGATGTAATCAGGCTTTACTAAGGGATATGGTATTTGCACATGAGACACATGGCTTTGATGGAATGGGAGACATAGGACTTCAAGTAAAAGCACTAGAAGTGGCACCAGGAAATGGCGTTCTAAAAATCCTAGAAGCACTCGATGCACATGAAGAGGGGGAGATAGAAATCATTACCCTTGGCACCCTCACCAACCTAGCTGTGGCCATGCGACTTGAGCCAGAGATTATGAAAAAAGTAAAGCGTATTGTAGCCATGGGGACAGCTGGGTTTGGAACAGGAAATGTGTCACCTGTAGCAGAATTTAACATATGGCAAGATGCAGAAGCAGCTAAGATAGTCAATGACTTTGGGGTACCTCTTATGTATGTAGGTTGGGATGCTTGCTTAGAAGAAGCTATGTTAAGTGAGGAAGAAATAAATCGCATTAAAAATAGTGGTGAACTAGGGAAGTTTGTTATTGAGTGTAATAGATGTCTTATGGAAATGAATAGGGAGCGTTTTGGGACGCCTTGTTTAGATATGGCAGATCCAGCAGCAATGGCAGCAGCCCTTTATCCAGAATGCATTGAGGAGTGTGATAAATATTTCTGTGAAGTAGATGTTTCAAATGGACCTAGCTATGGGGGTGTACTAGTAGATAAATACCATTTTAGTGGCAAAGAACCTAACGCCTTTATTTGCAGTAAGTTAAAACCAGAACTTTATAAGGAATATATCTACAGGACACTGGGGGTAAAGTAATTGGAAAAAATACTGGTAGTGGGTCATTGCATTTTAAATACAGCCTCTAAGGTGGTTATGTACAATTTAGAGGAAATGGAGGAGGAGGAGAGGCTCAGAAAACAATTTGTGATAACAGCACTAGAAAAAGGGGTACAGTTTTTACAGCTTCCATGTCCAGAGTTTACTCTTTATGGGGCAAAAAGATGGGGACATGTAAGTGAGCAGTTTGATAATGTTTTCTTTAAAAAACATTGCAGAAATAGTTTACTTCCTATTATAGAACAACTTGTGGAATATAAAGAGAATAAAGAGAGATTTGAAATACTAGGGATTGTAGGAATAGACGGAAGCCCTAGCTGCGGGGTGGATTATACATGTACAGGGAAAAAATGCTACGGATGCCTTGGGGATAGAGATGAGGTCATTATGGAGGTCATTCATGATTCCTCTCTTTGTAAAGGGAAGGGCGTATTTTTTGAAGTACTAGAGGAGCTTTTAGTAGAATTTGAACTTACAGATATTAAGGTAGAGGGACTTTTCGCACTAGAGCCCCACAAATGTATGAATTTATTAGGTTAACTAATAAAGATAAAAAAATAAGAAAAGGCAGTAAAAGATACTGCTAAAACAGGAGGGAAATAGTATGGAGAAAAAACATTCAATTAAAGACGACTTTTCAATGTTGGCATTACTGATTATACCTATTGCAGTTGCAGTAAATTTTGTCGGTGGACAACTAGCTTCCTTGCTTAAATTGCCATTCTATTTAGATACCATAGGAACCATTTTTGCAGCTATGCTTTGTGGTCCATGGGTTGGCGCAGTAACAGGTACATTAACCAATATTGTGACAGGTATCGCAAATCCAGTAAACTTTGCATTTATTCCAGTTAACTTAATTGTAGGTTTAGTAACAGGGTTCTTGTCTAGAAAAAATATGTTTAGTACATGGTGGAAATGGCTCATTTCTATGGTATTAATGGCCCTAAGTTCTATTATTTCCGCGGCACCTATTGTTGTACTGGTGTTTGGGGGTGTTACAGGTGGAGGAACATCACTCATCACAGCAACAGCAATGGCAGCAGGGGCAAATATTTGGGCAGCGGTACTTGGAACAGAAGGTATTTTTACAGTAGTTGACCGAATCATTTCTTTCTTTATTGGTTACTTTGTTATTAAGGTTATTCCAGCCAGAACACTTGTTAAATTCGGATGTGGAGCAAACTATATAAAGCAGGATAATTGAGGATCTAATTAGGAGAGAAATATTTACCGCCGCTTGTTTAGATAAATAGGTGGCGGTTATTTTATAAATAAATGAAGGGGGCTCTATAGGATGTGGAGAGAAAAACTCAGCATTAAAAAGGATAATGCTATCGCAGCACTGTATCCATCGGCTAAATTTTTAATTGTTTGTCTTTATTCCCTTTGTTCCCTAGTGATTGGAACGATTGGAGTAGGAGGTTATGCACTATTTTTAATTCCTTGGTTTTTAATCGTTCCCCTATTATGTGCAGCGAGTGGGGTTTGGAAAAGATTTTTAAAGGCATTTAATAAAGTATTATTTATAGCGGTTATTATTTTTGTAGTACAAAGTTTACTTATTCCTAGTGACAATATTATTTGGCAATGGAGCTTTATTAAAATTTATGAAGCAGGACTGCAAAGTGCCATTGTACTCTCCTTTTCTATTTTGAATATGGCGGGCATATTTATTTGGATGTTCCAAACAACAGAGAATAAGGAAATTTCTAGAGCGCTAGAAGATTCGGGAATGAATTACAAGGTAGCCTATGTATTTATGAGTACCTTGCAGATGATAGAAGTCCTTGGAAAAAGTAGCAAAACGATTATGAATGCACAGCAAGCACGGGGTGTAGAAACAGAAGGCAACTTAATGGTCCGCAGTAAAGCTTTCTTTCCTTCAATGGTACCTTTGATTTTAGGAGC
>JAEZKI010000024.1 GCA_023415525.1 Bacillota bacterium
CTGCCATTATTGAAGGTTATCAAGGAGAAGGCATAGACAGGCCGGACAGTATACTGGCCTGTGCAAAGCATTATATTGGTTATGGTGAAGCTGTCGGGGGAAGGGATTCCTGTGATACCCAGATGACCTATCGGAAACTGAGAGAAGTTTTTCTCCCACCCTTTAAAAAAGCCATTGATGCCAAGTGTGCCACTATTATGACCGCTTATGGTTCGATTGACGGGGAGCCCTTTACAGTCAGTAAAAAAGCCCTTAAGGAAATATTACGAGAGGAACTAGGCTTCAAAGGCTTTGTGGTAACAGATTGGGATAATGTCAATAGCTTAATAAACTATCAGTGTGTGGCTACTGATGTAAAAGAAGCCTCTCAATTGGCAGCAGAAGCAGGTAATGATATGATCATGAAAAGCTTGGCGTTTTATGATGCCGCCATAGCCCTAGTAAAGGAAGGAAAATTAGAGGAAGCAGTTATTGATGAGGCCGTAAGAAATATCCTTAGCATTAAACAGCAGATGGGCTTATTTGAGCATCCTGAAAGAAAGGGCAATCCAGTCCTCATTGGGTGTGAGGAGCATTTGACCTTTGATAAAGAAGTGGCAAGTGAATGTGTTGTTTTATTAAAAAATGATGGCATTCTTCCTCTTTCAAAGGCTATAACTAAGATAGCAGTTATCGGTCCTAATGCGGATGATATTAAAGCCCAATATGGTGATTGGACTTATTTTTCTCATCCCGATCCCAATCCTCAGAAAGAGCCAGTTAGGCCCTATGCCACTGTTTTAGAGGGGATAAAAGAGCAAGCTGAAAGGGGCGTAAAAATCAGCTATTGTAAAGGCTGCAATGTACTTGATGACGTAGCAGATGACATCCTTCAAGCAAAAGCCTTAGCTGAAGAAAATGATTTGGTAGTATTTGTTGTGGGCGATGAAATAGAGCAAGTTGGAGAATTTAAAGATAGAGCCAATCTTGATTTGTCAGGTAAACAATTAGAACTCTTTCGTAAGCTTAAAGAGACAGGCAAGAAGATAGTAACCGTTCTTGTTTCTTCAAAACCCCTTTGCTTAGAAGAAGTAGTTGAAGGTTCAGCTGCTTTTATGACTGCATTTAATGGGGGGATGTTTGGTGGGAGGGCTGTAGCAGAAGTACTCTTCGGCAAGCTTAATCCATCAGGAAAACTCCCTATTTCATTTCCAAGACATAGTGGACAGATTCCAGTGTACTATAATTACTTACCAGGCTGGCATGGAGGCAAGTATATGGATTTACCCAAAGAACCTTTATTTGCTTTTGGACAAGGTCTATCTTATACCACCTTTGAATATGGGCCTATGGAGGTAGGAGAAGACACATTAAAAGTAAGTGTTGAAGTCACCAACACAGGGAGTAGAGATGGCTTTGAGATTGTTCAACTCTATTTTAAGGATAGGGTAAGCTCTGTGATGACACCTGTCAAACAACTCATTGGCTTTGAAAAAGTATTCATCCCTGCTAAGGAGAAAAGAACAGTGACATTTACATTAGAGCGTGAGGCGTTTTCTTTTGTTACTCGCAATGAAAAAAGGGTGATAGAGCCTGGTGAAATTGAACTTATGATTGGCAAGAGTTCATTGGATGAAGAACTACAGAAGAAGATCATCCGTATATAGTCACAGGTGTCCTAAATAAGTGGCATTGATTAAAGGAGCTCCTTAAAATGTGGGATGATAAATTGCCAGAAGAAAATAGGTATTAGGAAGAAGTTTAGGTTGCTTGAAATGATAAAAAATTTAGAAAAGTTGTCACAATCCGCAAGTGATAGTGTCTAACTATATGGAGATGTAAAATGGACAAGGATAACAAAGAGATAGTGGAGCTAGTAGATGCTGCACGGGGTGGGGATCAGCAAGCACTTGAAACACTTATTAGAAGTGTGCAGGATATGATTTTTAATTTATCCTTACGTATGTTGGGAACTGTACCCGATGCAGAAGATGCTACACAAGAAATTATAATCCGTATCCTATCAAAGCTTGCTACTTTTCGAAAGGAAAGTGCTTTTAGTACATGGGTATATAGGTTAGCTGTAAATAGTTTAATCAATTATAAGAAGTCGATGTTTTCAGAGCATCCTTTGAGTTTTGAATACTATGGGCAAGATATTCGCTATGGCAAAACAGATGAAGTTGAAGATCTAGTGGAGGGATTATGTAAAGAACAATGTGTAGAAGAGTTAAAAATGTCATGTACTAATGTGATGCTACAATGCTTGGAGCCTGAAAGTAGATGTATCTTTATTTTAGGAACCATGTTTAAGATGGATAGTAAAGTTACTGCAGAGGTTTTAAATATTACACCTGAAAATTATAGGCAAAAACTATGTAGGATTAGAAAAAAAGTAGCTAACTTTTTATCCGAGTATTGTGGTTTGTCAGGCACTGGAATGTGCAATTGCCATAAGCGAATAAATTATGCACTATCGGAGCATCGAATTAATCCGAAGAAGCTGGAATTTAATTCTTTAACCCCATTAGAAGGTAAAATAGTCAAGGAGTATACAGAAGAAATGGAGGAGCTCTATGAACTAGCCCTCACTTTTGAAAACTTTCCAAATTACAAATCCCCTAGAGCTGCAGAAGAGATGCTGGGTGTAGTATTAAGGGCAGCTCCATTTAAAAAAATTCAACAATTCTAG
>JAEZKI010000156.1 GCA_023415525.1 Bacillota bacterium
GTTGTGTTTTATGCACAATGGGAACGGGCAGAATCTTTGCCATCAGATTTGGAGTGTTTGGCAGCTAGCATGTTTACCTATGCCAAAGAATTAGAAAAAGGGAAAACAGTATCAGAAACGCTTAAAATAAAAGATAATGCAGAGTGGAAAGATATTGATAATGTACTGCCTAATAGTAAAGAAGATGGAAATATTAACATGCGTGATTTTATCTATTCTACTATAGGAGGCTATGTCGTTGAAGACTATGAGCGCTATGACACGATTTTCGATACGACATTCTCAGCAATTTTTCTTAAAAATGCTGCAGGAGGAAGTATTATTGCTTATCGTGGAACGGAAATCATCAGGCCTGAAAGCGTTTTAACCGATATTTATATGGGTGGTGGCGTACTCAATAAGCAATTTGATCAAGCAGTTGATTTCTATGATAAATGTGTCAAGGAAAACGCAGTTATGATGATTACAGGACATTCTTTAGGGGGTGCTTTGGCGGCACACACGGGGATTATGAGGGATGTACCCCGTGTTGTTACAGTAAATAGCGCCCAGGGGTTTTCGATTCCTCTTTCATTAATACAAAGACATGGGAATACTAATGATTATAGTTTGTTTTCTTTTATAACTGCTTCGGGTGTTAATGAATTGATATCAGTATTTGACGAATATAATGAGTTTGAGGATGTATTCGAAGATACATCTCACACCATTTTATGGAAATATGGGTTTGATAAGTACCAACCTAAATTGCATTCATATGCCAATGAGAGCGACGAGGTTTCTAAACCTAACAGGTGCAATATGGTTACTGAAATCTTTCCTGAAAAACTATCAGATGCAGTTATTGCACATAATATTGACCGAATGATTTTATATAATAAGCAATCAAATAGATATTCAATCGTTCCTACAATTACAAGGTTTCCTACGAGTAGTAGCCTTGATGCTGAGTATACGGTATCGAGTATAACAGTTAACGGAAGGAAAGTAGCCTTTGACGCATATAATATCAACGGTAACAATTATTTTAAGCTTCGTGATTTGGCATATGTTCTAAACGGTACTGAGAAGCAGTTTGATGTTGCATGGGATAGTACAAAAAATGCAATTTCACTTAATAGTGGTAAGTCTTATACGATAATGGGCGACGAAATGAGTAAAAAAGCCATGGATGTCAGCCAAATGGTAAGACCAACAACATCAAAGGTCTATATAGATGGCAAGGAAGTTGGCCTTACAGCATTTAGCATCAATGGAAACAATTACTTCAAGCTTCGCGATATAGGAAAGACATTTGACTTTGGAGTTGATTGGGATGATGAAAGTAAAACGATAGTGATAGACACAGGAAAACAATACATAGGTGAATGATATTGTTTACGTGGTCAGCTTTCTTCAGTAGTATAAAAGGCTTGACAATCTTTGCAATGATTTGTTTTGCAGTGACAAAGGAGTTTCTATATATAGAAAGCATGGCAAGACAGTCATTTAGATGTCAAAAATGAACACTAACAAGTAAATGAAATCTAGAATATTAAGCCTTAGAGTGATTATTCGTTCTAAGGTTTGATGTGTTTTTAGGTATATGTAAGATAAATAGATTTTCCCAAGCAAGCGGAGATAAGCTGAAAGAGTAGCTGGGATGACTCAAACGGCTTAATAGATTGAAAATTTAAGAGAATAAAAGTAAAATGAAGATAACCTAACTAGGTTATCACAAGGCAAAGCGGACAGCTGTGTAAGGAGGATTAGACAGGCAAGTCAAGTACCTGTTTTGTTTTTAGCTGCAAAAGGGGAGGATCTTGATAAAATTGGAGGCTTGTTTTTAGGAGCAGATGATTATCTAGTATAATACAGTACCTACCTTTCCAGCTCCGTGGAATTTACGAGGAAAAGGCTATATTTTAATTTATAAGTTTAAACAAGATTTTATTGAGAAGTATGGTAATGTACCAGGTTTCCTGAAGGGACATTATGTGGGAGGTTTTGGAAGTGTTATGTTAGTTGATTATCTTAAGTCCAATGCTGGCCCCTATGACGAACTGCTTTTTATTCCTGGAAAATTTGACTTTAAAGGAAAGAAGCTAGATACAATAAGTAAAATCTATGTATCATCCACAGAAAGCGTAGTTAATGGTAGGGCCAACTGGGGAATCCCAAAGGAGCAGGCAGAGTTCAACTTTGAAAAGCTAAACAGTCGAGAGGAACACATCCGTGTCAATTGTGGGGGTAATCTTGTAGCTGAGTTTGTCATTAGTTCTGGCGTGTTACCCTTTCCAGTTAGTACGAGATTACTTCCTTTCCTGCTTGTACAGCTCCATGAAGGAAAGTATATGTATACATCTTTTTCGGGAAATGGTATAGGTCGGTTTGCTAAAGTTAAAAAATTGGAGGTTAATTCGGACTTATTTCCTGACATTTCACTATGTAAGCCCATTGCAGCAATAAGGGTAGAACCATTTACCATAACTTTTCCAAAAGCTCTTATTGAAGACACCGAAGTATAGTTATTACCTAACGATTATCGTTAGGTCTTTTGGTACTATAAAAGTGTAGTTGTTAAGTCAGTATAACTGATAAGACAGCTGCACTTATTTTTTATTATAATTAAGGGAGTAATTGGTCTAGCGGGGGTCTTTTTGGATTAACCACATCCGTCACAAAAACTGTTAGCCATCCCTTATTATGAACATTCGATTAAGCAGGTTGAAACCAATGATGGCTTTCGTGAAACGAACCAAAATGAGTGGTAATAAGTGTAGATGAAAACAATTACAAATCATTATAGGGGTTTTACATGATTAGCATAGGCATTGACATTTCAAAAGGGAAAAGTATGATCTGTATTTTAAAACCATATGGGGAAGTTGTAAGAAAACCCTTTGAGATAAGTCATACAGAAAAAGACTTATTAGAACTTACAAGTGTAATTAAAGGGCTAGATGATGAGGTTAGAGTGATCATGGAGGCAACAGGAAACTATCATCTTCCAGTGCTAAGCTATTTAAAAGAACAAGAAATCTTTGTATCGGATTATTAATCCACTTGTTATGAAAAAGTATGTAAGTACTGTTCTACGAAAAGGAAAGACGGATAAGTTAGATTCGATAAAGATTGCTAACTACGGGATAGATCATTGGTTCCATTTAGAAAACCAAGAAATGAGCGAAGAAACATACGTGGAGCTGAGATTATTAGGGCGGCAGTATGCTCACTACATAAAAATGCGTATAGAGAGCAAGCAGGCATTAGCAAATATGTTGGATTATACAATGCCAGGAATAAAAACATTATTAGTTAACCGATCTGATAAACCAGAAAAGGATAAGCTATGTGATTTCGTAGAAAAGTACTGGCACTATGATAATATCACAAAAAAGTGAGAATCAGTTTGTGAATAGCTATAAAAACTGGACAAAAAAGAAAGGATACCATCCAATGCCCCGTCGACGAAAATGCTGGTATTGGAAGCCGTTAGAGTGCTTCGAGAAATCGAAAAGACCCTAACAATGATTTTATCACAGATGCAAGAATTAGCAAAGAGCCTAAAGGAATACGAAGTAGTAAGAGAAATGGAAGGTGTGGGAGATGTCCTAGCTCCTCGATTAATTGCTGAGATAGGCGATATAAGGCGTTTCTATAGTGGAAAAGCATTGATAGCATATGCAGGTATAGATGCCCCACCCTATCAGTCTGGTCGGTTTGTGGGAACGCAACGTAGAATATCAAAACGAGGCTCATCGGTATTACGTAAAACAGGGTATGAAGTAATGAAATGTTTAAAAAGTATAAAACCAGAAGACGATGCTGTTTATAGGTTTATGATAAAGAAAGAAAATGAAGGCAAAGCAAAGAAAGTAGCTAAGATGGCAGGACTCAACAAATTTTTAAGGATATATTATGCAAGAGTAAAAGAAGTATACAGAGAGTGATACCTAGAAAACCAAATAATAACTATGCTGGGATAAAATGTAGATTATGCTGGCTTATTTGCATGCAATGAAATATAAAAGGAATAAATCTAAAAACCTGCAAGAAAGATATTGATTTTTCTTAGCTGGTTTTTG
>JAEZKI010000294.1 GCA_023415525.1 Bacillota bacterium
GGTAGGGGCTAGTGAAGGTAGTGTAAATCATTTTGTAAAAAATGATTTTAAGGGGTTTAAGGCACTTTTTGACTATGATTTTTCTAAGTTAGAAGAGAAATTAGGCGTTGATTGCTTTAGCCAGTTATCTCATTACAAAGCGATTTGTAAGAAAGAGTTCATGTATAATCAAAATGTAAGTCAAAAGGTTCGTGCATTAAGTTGTCAACTCGAAGAAACAAAAGATGAAAAAGAATTTTTTGATTGTATAACGGCCTTTTATAAACAATATGGAGTAGGAATGTTTGGACTAAACAAAGCCTTTAGAATATTAGAGGATGGAGGCTCAAGCCTCCAGATTGTACCTATTAATAATATGGATAAGGTACTCCTTAGCGATTTAATAGGCTATGAACGACAAAAGAAGGAACTCATTGATAATACAAGGGCCTTCATTGAAGGGAAGAAAGCAAATAATGTATTGCTCTTTGGGGATAGTGGAACAGGCAAATCGACCAGTATAAAGGCTATTGTCAATGAATTTTATGAAGACGGTCTTCGCATGATTGAAATCTATAAGCATCAGTTTAAGGATCTCTCCAATGTCATTGGCCAGATTAAAAATCGCAATTATAAATTTATTATTTATATGGATGATTTATCTTTTGAAGAGTTTGAAATTGAGTACAAATTCTTAAAGGCGGTTATTGAAGGGGGAGTAGAAACAAAGCCTGATAATATTTTGATTTATGCTACCTCTAATCGTCGTCATTTAATCAAAGAAACTTGGAATGACCGAAATGACATGGAACACAATGGTGAAATCCATCGTTCAGATACGATGGAAGAAAAATTGTCCTTAGCCAATCGTTTTGGGGTGACCATCTATTATGGTAAGCCTGATCGGAAAGAGTTTAATCATATTGTTGTAGGCTTGGCAAGGAAGGCAGGAATTAGTCTTTCAGAAGAAGTCTTAAAGGCCGAAGCTAATAAATGGGAACTAAGACATGGAGGTATTTCAGGCAGAACAGCTCAGCAATTTATTACGTATTTAGCAAGCATGAAGGAGTAGAAAGTATTTTACTAAAAAAGCTTATTTAGGTAGCTAAGAAGATAGCCCTAAATAGGCTTTTTTCTTAGTTAATGAAGAACAAGGTTAGGAAAGGGCTTATAGTTGGTGGTTAGATTATTGAATATATAAAAAATATTTGTAATATTTATTATATTATTGTATAATTTGTGAGAAGTTAATCATTCGATTAAAACAAATGATTAAATGAGAAAGGGGATAAAGATGGAGAAAAAAAGGTTATATTTCTTAGATAATTTAAAGGTGTTTCTAACATGCTTAGTCATTGTCCATCATGTGGGACAGGCTTATGGGCCAACGGGAGGTTTTTGGCAGTACAAAAGTTCATTAGGTGAAAGTGCTGCTTGGCTAGGTAGTTTTTTCCCTGTCAATGCCAGCTTTTTTATGGGGCTATTTTTTATGATATCCGGTTATTTTATGCCCATGTCATTTGATCATAAGGACACCAAAACCTTCTTAAAGGATAAATTCGTGAGATTAGGTATTCCAATTTTAATCATGTTCTTTGTATTTGAGCCTGGAATGATGTATTTTCATTATAGTTTATATAGTGGAAATGAAGTACGGAGTTTTTTTGATTACTTAATACATATTTACTTTGGCATTGGGGGGATGCCAGAAGATTTTATAGTAGGAGCCTCTTGGCCAGAAATGAACTTTGGTCCAGCTTGGTATATTGAGCAATTACTGGTTTATAGCTGTATTTATGCTGGAGCAAGAAAGCTTTTAAACTTTAAGCTAAAAGATGAAGAGAAGCCTTTTAATCTAAAGATGATTGTATTAGTTTGTCTAGTGGTTATGATAAGTAGTGCCATTACACGTATTTGGTATCCCATCGATAAATGGATTGGTATACTGGGTTTTATTCAATCTGAAGTGGCACATCTTCCAGGGTATATTGTTTTGTTTTTACTAGGCATTGCAGCTTATAGAAAAAATTATTTTTGGAGCTGCTCCAACAAATTAGGCTATGGTATTTTGGGGCTAGGAGCCCTAATGGGGGTGATTGTTTATCTGCGCCCTCTACTACCTGAATCTGTACTTACCATTCTTTATAGGGGATGGGATTTATATGAACCTATGATGGGGGTTTTATTGGCTTGGGGGATAATGATTTTATTTAGAGAACAGGCCAACAAAACTTCTAAGCTTCTAAAAGGTTTAAGTGGTGCGGCCTATACCATGTACATTATACATATGCCCGTTGTTTTAGCTGTACAGTATGCCTTGGACCGGGTGAATTTAGGAAGTGCAACCATGAAGTTTATCGTTGTCAGTATACTGTCTGTGGTGATTACATTTGGAGTCAGTGTAGCCATTAATAAGCTTATTCATAAAGTAAATCCTCACAAAAAGGTGAAAAGAGCACAAGCTATTTAAAGGAAACAACATAAAGGTGAGTTGGTTTATGGAAGAGAATGAGGGGGTGTGGCCATGTCCACTCTAGAAATAAGAGAAAAGCTAATACATAGTATTTTAAGCTTAATGGGTAAAAAATCAGTAGACCAGATTTCTATTCGGGAAATAGCAAAGGAAGCAGAAGTGAATTCAGCAGCTATTAGTTATTATTTTGGAGGAAAAGATAACCTCATTTTAGAGGCTATGAAGGTCTATTGGAAGGAGCTTTGTAACCTTTATAGTAGGATGCTTATAGGAGAGATGACTAAAGAGCGAGCAGAAGCTTGTTGTTATGAAATCTTTCAATTTTATATTCGGTCAAAGGGCATTATTCAAGCAGAGCAGAAGATCTTTGAGGCCAATAGAAAAATAGATGAGGACACAAAGGGCAGGATAACCCTTCAATTTCATGCAATGGGATATATGATTAAGGCTTTAAGACCAGAAGTTGAGAAAGAGATAATTTGCATAAAGGTCATTAGACTGATGTCAGCTTTAAGCCATCCTGTCATATGGCTTGATATGGCTGATCAAATTAAGCCAGCTGAGTTGGAATTAGAGGAACTGAGTAGAGCCTATATTAAGGATGTTGTAGATAACATTTAACTCATGACATTTTAGATAGCATGAGTTAAAGAAGAGAGGCATAGAGGATGCAGTAGATATATAAAAAGGAGGAAAGAAAATGACAGGAGCTCAAGAATTACAAGCTTATGTAGTGGAGCAATTAAGGGGACTTGAGGATATTACATGGATTCCTATGATGGGAGGTTATATCTTTTATATTAAAGGGAGAATCTTTGGAGGCATTTATGGTAAAGGATTTATGGTTAAGATAACAGAAAGTAGTAAGCGGTATATGCCAGATAGTGAACCTGAAAGTCCTTATGAAGGCGCTAAGGAGATGTTGCCTGTAACGATTATGGAGGATAAGGAAAAATTCAGGGAGATGGTAGCTAGCATGTATGAAGAATTGCCAGAGCCTAAACCTAAAAAGACTAAAATAGGAAAAAGTATTCTTACCACTAAACGCTTAAAAATTAAAGCATTAGGTGAAAAAGAGTTAGAGCAGTGTATTGCCAATGAACAAGACAGACATATGAAGGAAGCCCTTACAGAAATGTTAGAAGGGATGAAGTCTCATCCAAAAGATTGGCTGTGGTACACGCAGTGGGAGATTAGTTTGAAGAAAGGGACTGTTATAGGGAGCCTTGGCTTTAAG
>JAEZKI010000334.1 GCA_023415525.1 Bacillota bacterium
GCGTTTAACGTGAGTTAAACCATTAGAGAATCTTAGTCGGAAAAGTTTGTCCATGCAACATATGTTGCTGACTTATTACTTAGTACTTTTTAGTACTCGTTGAACTTGTTAAACAAGTTCTTGAATCGACTGGTTTTATGGTTACTATTTTGTTTTCAAAGTTCATTAGTTACTTACTTCTGCTAGTATGTTTTATTTATCATCACTTGCTGGTGACGACTTTTCTTATATTACACTAGTTCATTACATAAGTCAACCTCTTTTTTAAATAAATTTAAAGTTTATTCGTTCCACAATAAAAACAGGCCCTACTCACTGCTTTTATTTATAAACCAAATAATAAAGGAATGATAAAAAAATTGTCCATTGCTTTATCATTCCTTTTATAGTCTATTAAATCTTATCAAGCTCTCTTATTAATATCCATGTTTTAATATTCACGTTGTGCTATACTTTCAGCTGCTCGATCAGCTGGATAGATGCCCTCTTCTACATGTTGAATCTTCTCTACTTCTTTACCTTCCATGATTGCTTTTACTACCTCTGCAACACGTGGTCCATGTAATGGGTTACATTCAACAGATACATTCATATCTCCAGCAATCATACTTACAAAAGCTGCTTTGACAGCATCAAACGATACAATAATAACATCTTTACCCGGTACTTTACCTGCTGCTTTAAGGGCATCAATGACACCAAAGGACATATTATCATTTTGTGAAATAACGATATCAATCTTTTGACCTGTTTTAAGGAAAGATTCCATAACTTCTTGACCTTTAGCTTGTGTAAATTCACCACCTTGTTCTGCTATAATTTTGTAATTGCTATGTTTAGCTAATTCATCTCTGACACTTTTAGTACGTCCAATTTCTGCTGTAGATCCCATTGTTCCTTGAAGAACTACTACATTAAGCTGCTCGTCCCCTCTACCAATACTGTTCATATAATCAACTAGCCATTTAACTGCCTTTACCCCTTGGTGGTAGAAGTCAGAGCCAATCCAACACTTAAATAGAGAGTCATCAGATACTTCAATCATTCGATCTACGATAATTACTGGAATCCCAACATCTTTAGCTTCACCAAGTACTGTTTCCCATCCTTTTTCTGTAACGGGTGCGATAACAATAACATCTACTTCTTGAGATATAAAGTCTCTTACTGCTTTAATCTGATTTTCTCTTTTTTGTTGCGCATCTGCAAAGATAAGTTTAAAGCCATTTTCTTCTGAAAGCGTTTCTTTCATTGATTTTGTATTAGCAACACGCCAGTCAGATTCTGCGCCCACTTGTGAGAAACCAATGGTAATAAGACCATCATCATCTTCTTCTAGGTTTTCTGCACCTGGTTTTATTAATTCATTGGATTCCGCTACTTGACTACCACAGCCTACTGCCATAACGCCAAACATGGTAATACTAAGTAACATTCCAAAAAACTTTTTCATTTTATACCCCCTCATAACTATATAGTGTGTTAAGTAGAATTTGTTATGTACGTTATATGCTGTCTTTAAAATACTTATCTTGTTTTAATAATGCTATTTTTTATGGTTAGAAAAAGCTTTGGCATTTTATACTTAAAATACTAAAGCTTTCTGTTATTATTCTTTACTTTTTCTTATTAGCTCTTTTATACTCTTTAGGTGTTAAGTTCTGCGTTTTTTTAAAAATATAGCTAAAGTAATGAGGGTCTTTATATCCCACAGCATATCCTACTTCTAATGTTTTCATATTTGAACACCTTAGGAGCTCTTTAGCCTTCTTCATCCTAATCTCAGTCAAATATGAAACAAAGGTTTGCCCTGTTTCTTGACTAAAAATTGTACTAAAATGACTCGGGCTGATATTGACATATTCAGCTACCGAATTAAGTGAAATAATCTCATTATTGTAGTTCTCTTCTATGTATTCTTTGGCATCATTTATTAAAGTGGCATATTTATCTTCGGAAACAGTATCTCTTAGTTTTAGTGAATAATTAAGCATTTCTCTTAATGCTTCTTCCATTCCTTCTTTTGTGCCTACTACTTTTATAACTCTTTTAATATCCCCATAGTTTTCTAGAATATATTCTTCACTATATCCCAGCTCTTTAATAAAACTAATGATACTAATGTAAATATTCATCATGCTGTATTGCCTAAACATAAAAGATTTTATTCCATCGCCTATGCTATTTATATATTCCGTTACAAATTCATCGATTTCTACTTTTAGCCCGTTTTTAAGAAAAGTTTCAATTCTTTTTTTATCAAAAGTTGAAATATCTATATCCTTAATACTGGTGTTATCCTCAAATTGTATAATACTATCTTTCTCATCGATTTTTTTGTAATAAACAACTTTTGGGTCCTTTAATACATAGCTATAAGCTAACGCTTTATTGGCTGTATCAAAACAGTAGGCAATATGACTTAACCTATTGGTTTCTGCACCAATGCCTATATAGTAACCTATTTCTTCTTTTTTCAAAATTTCATCTATTAATTGGATGCACCTTTTTACTAAATCTGATAAGTCTTCTTCCTCCCCTTTAATAAGGATAGCCCACCCTTCTGACTCCCTATTAAAAACTAAAGAAAAAGAATGTTCCATAAAAACTTTCTCTATCTGAGCACCTATTTCTAAGTTCTTTTTGTAGTAGTACTTTTCTCCTTCACTTTGTATATCTAACTTTAGAAGTAACATATTGTAATTAGAAGCACTTATATTAATGTTCATTTCTTTGGAGTAACGTATAATGTCTGAAACCTGTAGCTTAGAAGTAACCAAGTCATTAAAAAATTTATTTCTTTGCGTCTTCTCTGTTTCATTAACCTTTAGCTTATAGCTATCATAAGCTTCTTTTTGCTCTCTTTCCTTTTCAATAATTGCCGTCACTCGCTTAATGGATTCCAATATTTGTTGAGAAGATATAGGCTTTAGTAAATAGTCAATTATTCCAATATTAATTGCTTGTTTGGCATATTCAAATTCATCATAGCCACTTAATATAATCACCTTTATGTCAGGGAGGTTTTCTTTAATTAAACGACTTAGCTCTAACCCATCCATAAACGGCATCCGAATATCTGTTATAACAATATCTGGCTTCGTACTTTGAATCATTGGATAAGCCATTTCTCCATCTCCTGCTTCTCCTACTAATACAAGGTCATTTTCTTGCCAATTTATATTTCTCTTCATTTTTTCTCTTACATTAAATTCATCTTCTACTAAAAATACTTTTATCACACTGATCCCCCTTTATTAATTTATAAACCTTTATTCACTTCCTCCTATTAAATTAACAGTCCCTAATAAAAAGTTACTTATAGTAGAATCTTCCTACATTTTATCTCTGTACCTAATCTGTCACTAGCCTTTCTTTATCAGCTTCACTATCCACCTTACAACTTGGCATAATTGGAATAGTTATTATTACTTCTGTTCCTTCTCCATATTTACTATTAATTTGAAGCCCATATTGCCTACCATAATTTAAGCAAATACGTTGATTCACATTGACTAATCCAAATCCTGCCTCCATTGTGTCAAACTTCTTTACCCAAATGGCCTTTTTTACTTTATCTAATGTTTCTTCTGTCATACCTATCCCATTATCTATTACTCTAAACACAATAGTATCCTTATTAAACTCTCCTTTAACAATGATTTTGCCTTTTCCTCTTTTTTGCTTAATCCCATGATATAAAGCATTTTCTACTAAGGGTTGTAAGGTAAGCTTTAAGATAAAAAAATCTCCTAATTCTACGGGAATGTCAATCTCGTAATCTAAAATATCCTCATATCTACATTGTTGGATTTGTAAATAGCTCCGTATATGACTCTCCTCTTCTTTGAGTGTAACATAATCTCTACCTTTGCTAAGGCTTACCCTAAAGAATTCAGATAACGACATAACCAGTTGAACAACTTCTTCTCTTTGTCCATCCTCTGCCATCCACATAATCGTATCTAAGGTGTTATATAAAAAATGAGGATTAATTTGTGCCTGTAAAATCTTTAGTTCTGCCCTTTGAAGGTTCTTTTGTTCTTCTTTAATATTATCTACTAGCTTATTAATTTTAACAAGCATCTTATTAAAACTGCTTTCTAATGTAGCAATCTCATTTCCTGACCCTCTTATCTTTTGTTCTGTAAAATCACCATCTCCTACCTGTTTTGTGATTTCACATAGATGACTTATAGGTCTTGATATACTATCAGAGATTATACTAACTAAGAACCAAGTAATACTTAATATAACTAGTAATATAATTATTACAATTATCAGCATCTTCTGAATATCTGTTTCTATAGTTTTTCTAACTTTCTCTAACTCTAAAGCCTCATAATAAACATAATCTTGAATCTCATCTGTTATAAGCTGTGTCAAAACATAAATATCGTTGTCTAGCATTTCCATATTTTGATCATAATGACCTGTCTCTTTACAATTATCAATAATCCTTCTAATACACCGTTCTAGTACTTCTAGATTACGTTGGGCCCGTGTTACTTGTTTTTTATTTCTTTCTAGGCTTGTTCCTAGTTTTAATTGTTCTAAATAGTCATGGGTCCTATCTAGTATTTCATCAATATCTGAATCATGATAATGCATAGAACCTATAGCTATACGATACATCGTATAGTCTACTTCTTCTTTAAAATTCATATCAAATTCATTAGCAATCATGACATCATTTACAATAGGTGTATATTTGTCCGTATAGGTACTCAACTTTATAATAAGCCATATTACCATGCAGGTCATAGGTACGAGCATAAAAAACATAAAAAGCTGTAACTTTTTTCTTAAAGATATATTTTTAAAAATATTCACTTAGCTATACCCTCCTTATACTATGGGCCCCTGCTTACTTGGTCTATGGGGTTCATTTAAATTTATTTTCCCTAAAGATTCTTGTTCACTTACTATGCTATTTATGCTATTCTTATCTTCTCTTATTTCTTAACGCTTAATCGTTTTAAATAATTCGTTGGTCCATATTAAATTATTTATTTAAAAACCTTATTGTTTATATTTTATTATTTTATTTAAAAAATACATTACATAATATTAATATATTATAAATTACAAAAAATATATAGTAGTTTGTCTTTGTAAAGTAATTAAATGTAATAATTTTATTCCTTTTTCAAATCTAAAATAAGCCCTTAGAAAATATCTTACTATTTTCTAAGGGCTTATTTTAGATTTCTACTTTTTATACACCAAACTTATAACCTACTCCCCATACTGTAAATATATATTGTGGTGTACGTGGGTTATCTTCTATCTTTTCACGAAGTTTTCGTATATGTACCATAACGGTATTGTTATTATCAAAATATTCTTGTTCCCATACGCGTTCATATATTGTTTCTATTTTAAAGACGATTCCTTTATTAACCCATAATAGTTTAAGGATACTGAATTCTGTAGGGGTCAACCCTACTTCCTGTTCATTCTTATAAACTTTTCCGGTTTCTAAATCCAGCTTTAAGCCTTCTTCTTCTAAAATTTTCCCATTCGTATAACTACTATTTAACTTCGTAAACCTTCTTAACTGAGCCTTTACTCTAGCAATAAGTTCTAGTGGATTAAAGGGTTTGGTAAGATAGTCATCTGCTCCCACAGACAAACCTAAAATCTTGTCAATATCTTCTACCTTTGCAGAGAGCATAATGATGGGAATATTATGCTTCTCTCTTATTTTAATGCAGGCATCAATCCCATTTACCACTGGCATCATCACATCTAGAATAATCAAATCAATGACTTGCTCTTCTACTGCCTTTATAGCCTCTAGACCTGTCCCTGCTACCACTGTTTCAAACCCCTCATTTTTAAGATAAATCTCTATTAAATCTCTAATTTCTTTTTCATCATCTACTATAAGAATAGTCTGCTTATTCAACGTCTCACCTCTTTTCCCTTTACCCAACTTCTTTCTTTCCATTAAACAACTAAAGATGGGGATTTTCAAGCTTATTTCACTTACTACTATTTCTTTACCATCCGATACTTAGGAAGGCGTACTTTAAAACTAATCACACCCTCCTGCAATGTAGCTGTTATTTTCCCACCATGTAGTTCTACAATATTCTTGGCAATGGCAAGTCCCAAGCCACTTCCACCTGCCAGACTATTTCGTGATTTATCCGCCCTATAGAAGCGATCAAAAAAGTGTGCCACTTCTTCTTCCGTAATATCATTACAAGGATTGGTAACAATCACTTTTACTTCTTTAGGTAATTCAAAAAGTTCTACTTTAATCTGCTCATCTGTATCGCTATACTTAATGGCATTTCCGATAATATTTTCAAAAACGCGAGTAATCTTGGGAATGTCAGCGCGAATACTGGCTTCTTTCCCCTGAATAATTGTCTCTAACTCTATATTTTTTTCAGTGGCAAGAGGCATTAACTCTTCTACTAACTGATTAAGTAGGTTTGTAAGGGAAATCACTTCTTTACTTAGATGACCTGCTTGCTGATGAAGCTTTGTGAGTTCAAAGAGGTCTTCTATAAGTCCTTTTAATTTTTCAGCCTTACTATAGGCAATATCTAAATACCTGGCTTCTTCCTCTTTATTCGTAAACTGCTTATTCTTTACAAGTCCAATGTAACCAATAATAGAGGTAAGAGGTGTTCGTAAATCATGAGCTACATTGGTAACAAGTTCATTTTTTACCTTCTCTGCTTTTACTTGAGCTTCTATCTGCTTTTTGATTTCAGCTTCCATAGAAGTAATGTTACTGGCTACCTTTGCCAGCTCATCTTGCCCTATCTTATCTATTTGGTAAGATAAATCCCCTTTAGCAATTTCCTCTAAACAATTAGAAAGATATTCAATATAATCAATCTTAGGTTTTATAAATTGAAAAAGTAAAACGGTAAATACGCCTACTGCTGCAAAAAATCCAAGGAGACCCCCTATTCCCTTATAATAATAATGGGTTGTGGGTGTAAGGTCACACTCACTAAATAAGTAATGAACTGTCCCCTCAATAATGACGGGAAAGATGGCAGCAAAGTAGCCGTCATGACTAGACTGGGTGTAACTATTTACTTTTTGAATAACTTTTTTTACATCTAAACTTTGTATAAAGCCTTCTTGATATAGAATTTTACCTGTTCCATCTATCAGATAAGTTTCAGCAGATGATGCATCTGATGGACTTCCTATTGCCCTCAGCGCCTCCCTTATTCTAAGGCTCTTAATCTTTGCTCCTGTAATCCCCTGACTATCGTAAAACTGTCTTATTGCCTTCTTAGCTCGTTCTAAATCCATTTCTGGCTGCACACTTACTTGCCTTAATTCATTATGAAGGGTATCTAGGGCTTGTTGAAGGGAGGTTATCCCCATACTTACTTCCTTTTCTTCAGAACTACTGCCTTCATTACTATTTAATGTATCTTGCGTAATCAGTGCTTCTCTTTCTGCAGTAAGAATTCCTCTTCGGTCTAGCGTTTCTCTTAGTTGTAATAGGGCGTCCTCTCTCTCAAGATTTTTCACACTATCAAGTAATGCCTCTATTGTATGCTCTTGTTCTAGTTCTGTTACTATATCATAGGACTCATTTTCAATTTGATTAATACGCTGGATAAGCTCTAGAAGCTCTGATTCCTTGCGGGCTTTACTTTCATCATAAGTGACATATGTTCCTCTCCCCATACCTGTTTCATTAATTGCTGTTTTTACCATAGAAAAGGCTATGGCACTTATCCCTAAGCCTACAGCAGCCATTCCTAGTATTTCCAACTTAAGACTTTTAAGAATTCGCCCTTTTATGTCTTTATAAATCTTCTTTGCTTCTTCTATCATTTTATGTCTCTTTTCCTCACCTCCTCTACTTTGATGAGGTCTGTCTCCCAGTGGCTCTTTATTAGATTTTTCCTTGCCTAATCTTATGTTTCTAGCCATTTCATTACCCTCTCTTCTTTACTTACTCCGCTGGTTTTTCCTTACTCTCAGTTGTTTTTATATCTTCTATATTCTGAGGTTCTGTCTTACTCTCAGTTGCTTTTATACCTTCTGTATTCTGCGTCTCTTGATGGTCTGATTGCCCCCTACTTATATACCCATTATCTAAAATATAGAACTTATTGCTTTCACTTGCTTCTACTAATATTTTAGTGGATAAGTCTCCAAAAGTATATTTCCTTGCTTGATTCCCTATATCTTCTCTTTGAAGTAGAAAATCACTAATAGGTTCTTGATTGGACTCAAAATAAGATGGGTTATAGGTGACCTCTAGTCCTTCTAAATTACTAGGTAATAGTAAAGAAATTTTATTTGCATTTCCTAATAGGCTGAGTTTATCGGGAAGGACCGTACTATTAATTGCAACGTCACCCTCCCTTGAATAAACTAAAACATCTTGAAAAGCACCTTCTAAATAAGTACTTCCAAATGCATGGTCAATATTGGCCTTACATAGACTATTACTTCTTATGTCTATTGTACCATCTTGTTGTCCTTGCACATCCACTTTTGTATAGTTACCAGTTAATTTAAGGTTTCCTCTTCCTCCTTTAGCCCATACTTCTGTTGGTATAGCTGAGTCAATGCTTATTTGATTACCCCATTCTTCTAATTGTACTTTATGATATTGACCTGTTAATTCCCCTGCTATATTACCTTCAAGTTGGACTTGTGCAGGGATAGTAGAATGCATGGTTAAGCTTCCATTCCCTGATACTTTAACTTTTTCATAAGCTCCATCTAGTAAAATCTTTGTCTCATTGCTACTTATCTGAAGGTCTTTTACATCCATTTTATTTAAATTAATAGCTATATTGTGGTTGTTATTCATCCAATAATTTCTCATATCATTATTTATTACTAATTTATCAATGGCTTCTTGTGGTAAGTAAAGGCTACATAGCGCCGTATTTTCTCTTACCATGAAACATACATCTATATCTTTTTCTTGATTAACTGTAATATAAGTCGTATCCTCTCTTGTCTGTACATCTAATTTGTAGGTAGGTGCCTCTTTTATTATACTTGCAAAGCGTTGATTAAACTCCACATAAGCCTCTCCATTGGTTTGTTTTAATTCTATGGGAACAGCTGAGTCTATGTAAATATTTTTAAGAGCTATTACATCCAGCTCTTTTTTCTGATAATCTTCATAAGCTTGCATTTCTTTATAATAAATTTGTCCTGCTAAAGCCGCACTACTAATTGTCCCTGCCATAATAATGACTATTAAAAGGATGATCCACTTTTTCATCTTATATCTCCTCCTGCATTTGATTCTTCATTTGATGTCTATGGT
>JAEZKI010000380.1 GCA_023415525.1 Bacillota bacterium
CCCGGGGTCCCATCCGGGGGGGAAGAGGTTTCGGTAGAAGGAGGTGGTGAAGCGGTCGTCGATGAGGAGGAGGGTACCGGTATCTTCTTCCGTTCGGATGAGGCGGCCAGCTGCTTGGAGAACTTTGTTGAGGCCGGGGTAAGTGTAGGCGTAGTGATAGCCACTTTTGCCAAGGGTATTAAAGTAGTCTTCAATAAGGGCTCTTTCGAGGCAAATCTGAGGGAGGCCCACACCTACGATAATGACGCCTATGAGCCGATCGTATTTGAGGTCAATACCTTCAGAATAAATGCCTCCTAATACACAAAAACCAATGTGGGTAGAGGTAGGATTTTCTTTAAATAGGCTGAGAAAAGCCTCTCTTTGTGCTTCGTCCATATCAGAGGATTGTTTATGGAACTCATAAGACCCTTCAAAGAGTTGAGAACAAGCATTAAACACATCTAGGAGGTATTTATACGAAGGGAAGAAAATAAAATAGTTCCCTACCTGTTTATCAACAATTTCTTTAAGATAGTGGGCAATTTGTGAATAACTTGTGTCACGATGCTGATAACGTGTGGATATATCTTTGGCAATGAGACGTTTTACTTTGTAAGGATCAAAGGGTGAATCAAAGCGAAGGGCCATAGCCTCTGATTGACCTAAGAGGTCTTTGTAGTAATCAATAGGTAACAAGGTGGCAGAAAAGAGGATCACCGCTTTAAATTTAGCTATGACTTCTCCAATTACAGCCGAAGGGTCAATGCAGAAGAGGGTAAGAAGGACATCTCCCACATCCTTGCTAGCATAGGTGATATAGTGTTCATCATAGAGTTCAAGTATTTTTATAAAGAAGTAAGCATCAAAATAAAGCTGGAGCAGTGTTTCGTTACTCGTTAATTGAGGGGAACTATGAAACTGTTTATCGCATAAATTAGTAAATTGACGGAGTAAATAATAGAGCTCATCAGGGGCTTCTTTTTTGATATAATCATTATTTTGATCTAAAAAGTCTTTCTTAATGGTAAGTAGGCTATTATTGAGTTTATTAAGAGCCTTGTTAATAGCACTAAAGCTTTTAGGAAGTTGCTTTTTGACTTTAAGGAGGTCCTTTTTAGACAAGGTAGCAGTATACATAGAACGAGATCGGTCTACTAAATTATGAGCCTCATCAATAAGAAGAATATAGTCACTTGCCTCTAAGAAACGCTTTAAGGCCACCGTAGGGTCAAAAATATAGTTGTAATCACAAATAATAACATCCATCCATAGGGCCAGGTCTAAGGAAAATTCAAAGGGACAGACACGGTGCTTTTTAGCATAAAATTCAATAGTGGCACGAGGAAAAGCATCTTCTTGATGAAGGGCATCCCAAATGGCTTCATTGACTCGATCAAAATGACCTTCTGCATAGCTACAATGAGAAGGTGTGCAATTAACCGTGTCACAAAAACATAGCTTTTCCTTGGCTGTAAGGATAATGGATTTAAGACGTAAAGGCTGAGTTCTTAGAGTAGCTAGGGCTTCTTCGGCAATGGTGCGGGTAATGGTTTTAGCCGTAATATAAAAGATTTTGGCACATTGACCTTCTCCTATGGCCTTTAAGCTAGGAAAAAGCGTAGAGATGGTTTTGCCTATACCTGTAGGCGCATTTACGAATAAGGTGGAGGAAGTGGTAATAGCTTTATAAACACTAACGGCAAGTTGGCGCTGCCCCTTGCGATAATCTGTAAAGGGAAAAAGAAGCTCTTTAAGAGAGGCATCTCGCAAAGCACACCAAGCTACATAGTATTTAATCCATAAAATATATTTATCAGTTAGTTCTGTAAAGAATGCCTCCAGTTCTTCGTAAGAAAGAAGCTTTAAAAAACGCTTTGTTTCCTTGGTATCTAGGTTGTAGTAGGTCAGTTGAACACCCATTTCTATTAAATTTTCCTTGGTAGCGTACATAAAGGCATAGCATTTAGCTTGGGCCCAATGAAGGGGATTGTAGTCTTCATCAATAAATTCCAAAGGAGTAGTCGTTGATTTAATCTCATCTACAGTCACTAGGTCTAGGGCATGAATAAGGCCATCAGCGCGTCCTTCTACGACAAACTCCAAATTGTCGTAGGTACAAGTATAGGAGAGTGGAACCTCACTGAGGTAGTTTTCTCCCATTTCCTTTTGGATTTTTTTGTGGGCTTTGGTTCCCAGGACAGCTCTTGAAGAACCTACAAAGGTGCTATCTAAATTGCCTTGCTTGAGAACAAATTCAATGAGGTCTCGTACAGAAATAAATGCATTTTGATTGGAAATTCGCATAGAGTTCACCATTTAAATTTTTTTATAAAAATCGAGAGAAAGTGAATATAAAAATAAGATATGTCAATAATTAGACTACAGATTAAAATTAAGGGGGATGAAAAATGAAATACCTAGAGAAGTCCAAATTAAGCACCTATAAATACTTAATTATAAAATATCATCTTCAACTCTATATTGTCCTTATTGTAGTCTCTTTATTTAGTATTTGTAAAGTAGCAATTGGCACCTATGCCAAGGAAGTGAATGATGACCTTTCTTCCAAGGTCATTCGATTTCATGTGGTAGCTAATAGTGATAGCGTAGCTGATCAGTTACTTAAACAACAGGTAAAGGATGAGGTTATTGCCTATATGGAGCCTATGTTGCAGCACTCTACTAGTCTTGAAGAGACCCGCAACTTGATTAATAAGAATAAAGACGCCATTAAAAAGCTTTCAGAGGAAGTTGTTAGGAGGAATGCCGAGGATTATCCTGTCTATGTGGCCTTAGATTATGCCAATTTTCCCACCAAGGCTTATGGCGATATTGTTTTTCCAGCAGGACGCTATGAAGCTTGCCGAATCATTATTGGAGAAGGAAAAGGAGAAAACTGGTGGTGTGTTATGTTCCCACCCTTGTGTTATGTGGATGCAGCCAGTGGCGTTGTACCTATAGAGGGAAAAGAAGAGCTTAAAGCCACGCTCAATAAAGAACAATACAGGCTAGTTGCCAAAAATGAAGGAAAGGGCTATCAGATACGTTTTAAGATAGTGGATTTAGTTAATGCCCGCTTGCATAAGGCGAACTATAAAGAAGTACCTAAGTAAGGAGCCTTCCATTTTGGGGAGTTGAATATTACCCCATAAAGTAATAAAATAGAGTCAGCGTCATAAGTCTTAGTCATACTATATAGGGATAACACCTATAAATAGGAGGAACATAATGAAAAAAAATGTATTATTGCTCTTTGGGGGATGTTCATCAGAGCATGATGTTTCACTAAAATCAGCTACAACCATTCTTAATAATGTGGATGGGACAAAGTATACGGTGCATCCTTTAGGCATTACCAAAGAGGGGAAATGGCTTTTATATACGGGAACAGATTATGATCTAACTACCAATGGTTGGCAGACAAGTGGTATTCCAGCCGTTTTAAGTCCAGATGCTACCCATAAGTGCCTTTGGGTGATGAAGGAAAGTGGTGGGACACCTATACGTATCCCTGTAGATATTGTCTTTCCAGTGTTACATGGCAAAAACGGGGAAGATGGAACGATTCAAGGGTTATGTGAGTTAGCACAAATTCCTTTTGTAGGTTGTGGCTTATTAGCTTCAGCTGTTTCCATGGATAAAGCTTTTACTAAGATAGTAGTAGCTACAAAGGGTGTGCCACAAGCAGGCTTTGTTATTGTTAAAGAAAAAGAAATGAAGACGATTGATGCAGTAGTTGCTAAGATTGAGGCAGCCTTCCCTTATCCTTATTTCATTAAACCAGCTAATGCAGGTTCTTCTGTGGGTATTTCAAAGGCAAAAAATAAGGAAGAACTTATTTCAGGTCTCTATGAAGCCATGAAACATGATAAGAAAGTTCTAGTAGAAGAAACGATTATTGGTAGAGAAGTAGAAACAGCTGTATTGGGTAATGAAGAAATTCAAGTGTCTGGTGTAGGAGAAATTTTGGCAGCAGCAGAGTTTTATGATTTTGATGCCAAGTATAATAATGCAGCCTCTAAAACGGTGGTCAATGCGGATTTACCAGTAGAAATAAAAGAAAAGATAAGGACTTATGCAAAAGATGTTTTTGATGCGGTAGAAGGTAAAGGCCTCTCTCGTATTGACTTCTTTGTAAAAGAAGATGGTAGTATCATCTTTAATGAGTTAAATACCCTTCCAGGTTTTACTTCTATTAGTATGTACCCCATGCTTTTTGCAGAAGCAGGTATTTCGATAAAAGAATTAGTCACACAGCTTATTGAATTAGCTTCTTTATAAAATAAAGGTTTTAGCAAGGTTATTTACGCCAAATAGCGTAAATAGCCTTGTTATTTTACGGAATGAGACACATGAAGGAGGGATATAACTAAGTACAAGTAGCAAGTTGAAGAGATAGAAGGAGAGAAACATGCAGGACGTTAAGATAAAAGTTTATGATAAGCAAATTTATGAAACCCATCATGATGCCAATGAAACCCAATTTGATGGACAAATCACCTTTAAAGGGAAGAGTACTTATGTCAGTTACAAGGATCCCAAGACAGGCGTTGCAACTTTTATAAAGGTCAACGAGGGTATTGTTTCTGTTAAAAGGATGGGAC
>JAEZKI010000400.1 GCA_023415525.1 Bacillota bacterium
TCCCAATGCGATCACCTGTTTCAAAAAAAGTATTAAGGATGGCACAAAGGGCATTTTGACCACCAGAAGCAAGAAGAATGTTATTATGAGAGGTATGGAGCTTTACTTTCCTTAACCATTTAAGTCCTGCTTGACGTTGCTCTATATGACCACAGGTAGAGGCATATTCTAGATAACGAGAGGCATCTGTTGAAGCAAGAAAATCTTTGAGAGCATTTAAAATATAAGTATTTTGTGTATAACTAGGGTGAATGGCACCTAAGTCAATAAGATGAGGTATAGGGCTAGAATGTAAGAGTTTGCCACTAACACCTATATCTGAGGCAATAAAAGTTCCTTTTCCTATGGTGGCACAAATAAGTCCCTTTTGCTCACAGAGCTTAAAGGCTTTGGTAACAGTGCTTAAGTTAATGTCTAGAAAGTCAGCTAATTCTCTTTGGGGAGGTAACATATCTCCTGGTTTAAGGATACCTCTTTGAATATCTGTTTCTAAGTGATGGGCGAGGGCTTTATAGAGGGGGGCCTCAAGACGAGAGAACTGAGGCTTCCAGCTCATGGGATAATCATCAAACGAATTAATGGGCATACAACTCCTCCTACATACATAATTGTCTTGCATACAATTATACGATTGATACCATACAATCGCAATGATATAATTTTAAAAAATATATTTTTTTTATGACTATTAAGACAAATATACTTCTTATAGGAATAACCCAAGGGATAAGCTCACTTGGGAGAGGAGAAAGATAAAGTTTAAGGAGGATAGAGAAATGAAGGGTAAAATAAAAGCATTAAAAGCAGCTTTTCCTTATACATTGCCAGTGCTTACGGGTTTTGCTTTTTTAGGTATTGCTTATGGCATCTTGATGCAGAGTAAGGGGTATGGCGCTATTTGGTCTTTGCTGATGAGTCTTATAGCTTTTGGTGGAAGTATGCAATTTGTGGCCATTACATTGCTGGTGACAGGGTTTGACCCTCTGCAGGCTTTTTACTTATCTTTAATCGTCAATGCCAGACATCTTTTTTATGGTATTTCCATGTTAGAAAAATATAAAGGGTTTGGTAAGGTTAAATATTTTTTAATCTATACCCTATGTGATGAAACCTTTTCTATTGTGTGTAATCAAGAGGTGCCAGAGGGAGTAGAGGCTAAATGGTTCTATTTTTTCATTTCACTTCTACATTATAGTTATTGGGCTTTAGCCAGCTTTTTAGGAGGATGCATCGGACAAGTGATTAATATAAAAACGAAAGGTTTGGATTTTGCTTTAACTGCTCTATTTGTTGTCATATTCGTAGAAGGCTGGAAGGATAAGAAAAATAGAGTGCCAGCGATGATCGGTGTAGGAGTTTCTGCCGTTTGTTTATTAGGCTTTGGACAAGAAAACTTTATTATTCCAGCCATGGTACTTATCTTAGTCCAACTGACGTTATTAAAAAAAACGATTACAAAACATAATAAAGGAGGGGAAATGGTATGCTCTTAAGTCCAGTACAAACCTTTATCATGATTGGAGCAGTGACTCTAGGAATGATTGTTAGTCGCTTTTTACCCTTTTTACTCTTTCCAGAAAATAAAAAAATACCTGATTATATCGCTTATTTAGGGAAAGTATTGCCTTATGCCGTGATGGGTCTTTTAGTAGTCTTTTGCCTAAAGAGTATCTCTTTTGTTAAAGCTCCCTTTGGTATCCCTGAGCTTTTAGGTGTTGCTTTTACTGGGGGCTTGCATTGGTGGAAGAGTAATACCTTGCTTAGCATAAGTATGGGCACCATTCTCTATATGTTGTTACTTCAGTTTGCTTTTGTGTAATATTTTTTGTATTATTTAGTTAGGAGAGAAAGCTTTAAATAGTCGATTAATCCCTCAGTAGATAGGAATGATGAAAGAATATTTATAGAAGGAGTGAACGGCAGATAATAAAGGAGAGACAAGGAATGGATACGCTTTTGAATAGGGTTGGAATTGTAACAGGTACCTCAAGTGGAATTGGCTATTCTGTGGCTAATGTACTAGCAGAAGCTGGAGCTACAGTGTATGGTATTAGTCGAACAGGCAAGGTGAGGGATGCCACATTGCCTGTGCATGAAATGGTATGTCATGTACAAGGGGATGTATGTGATGACGAAGCTATGCAGGTCATTGTAGAAGACATTATTGGAAAGCATGGGCAATTAGATTTTCTAATTAATAACGCGGGTATTACAGAAAAACACCGTGCAGAGGTCTTCCCTAAGGAAGCTTTTGAAAAAATTATGCAGGTTAATGTTCATAGTGTATTTAGGCTCTGTCAGCTTTGTTATCCTTATCTGAAGCAATCAGCCTATGTGGGACGTATAGTTACGATTAGCAGTATGGCTGCCTATTTAGGTTTTTCAGAAGTAACACCCTACTGTATAAGTAAGGCAGCCATACTTGGGCTGACCAAAGGACTTTGTGTAGAATGGGCAAATGATAATATTACAGTCAACTCTGTAGCACCAGGGTGGTTTCCAAGTGAGATGAGTAAACAAGTAATGGATGAGCCACGTAAAGCTAAGATTTTGGCGCGTATGCCTGTTCATCGTTTTGGGGATACAAGAGATTTAGGGGCAATGATTCGATTTTTGCTTGAAGATGGTGCCAAATATATAACAGGTCAAGATTTTGCTGTAGATGGCGGAGCACTAGCATATGGTTTTTAGCTAAGAACAATGATACATTAGTTGAAATCGATGAGGCAAAAGGACAAAAATATCCTTTGAATAATAGAAACTTATAAAGGAGAGGAATACAAATAAGATGAATATAAATACCATTAATTGTCCGATTGGGACAGCTACTCTAACGATTTATCCTTGTGAAATGGCACCAGCTGTTGTTATTTGCCCTGGGGGAGGCTATAGCTTTACTTCTCCAAGAGAGGCAGAACCTATAGCTCGTGCTTGGAATCAAGCAGGTTTTGCAGCCTTTGTGCTAGATTATGATTGTGGAAAGGATGAACCCCTAGGAACAGTACCTCTTAGACAGTTGGCTTGGGCAGTCAGTTTGGTACGAGAAAAAGCAGACATATTTCAGTGTACTACCCAAGTAGCAGTCTGTGGTTTTTCGGCAGGGGCACATCTAGCAGCAAGTCTAGGTGTATTTTGGGC
>JAEZKI010000484.1 GCA_023415525.1 Bacillota bacterium
CTGGCAATCCCATGATAGCCTGCTTCAAATCCTGTGGTCCATATTTTAGAACGAAAGCCCTCACAATAGATTCCAATAACGGGAATCCCTAGTTCCTCTTCCATCTCATCTGTAATAGCTTCTACATCATCCCCAATAATTCCTACAGCACAGGTGGTAGCCACAAAAATCACCTTGGGTTTTACCTTTTCATAAACTTCCTCAATAGCAGTCCTTAACTTTTGGCTACCACCATAAATCGTATCCTTTTCTTCAATATCCGTAGAAAAAATCTTACGTTGAGTAGGGTTAGCTACTTCTCTCAAGTTACCATTTTGCTGATAGGTAAAATCAAACTCATGTAAGCACCCTAAACACCCTATAGGGCCATGACTAATGACTGCTGCATCTTGAATCATAACAACGGTACAAACAGCCTGTGCAACAGAACATCCTATTGTCTGGTTAAATAAGTGATTCCCTTCCTTAAGTTTACCGCACCTTGAGCACCCTACTAGCTCTTTAGCACTTCCACAGTAACCTGTTATCGAACCTAAACGTTTCTCACGAATGGCTACCTCTGGTAAATCTAAATTTAATTTACTCATTTTCTCCCCTCATCTACTTTCGTGTTATTGGCTTTTACCTTCTATTTGTCCTTTTCAAATTATTAATGATTTCCTGAACCTCGATTGGCATCTCATAAGCTTCTATCCCGTGACGCCTTAATTCATCATAGGCCCCAGGACCTACCCTAGAAACAAATAAAAATCTACAATCTTTAATCACTTCAATAACCGCTTCAAGTGCTTCTTCACTATGTTCAAACCCTTGGCAAGAAGGAGTATTTCTTCTTTCTTCAATAAAAGATGCCTCATTCGAGGTATTAACCTGATAAACCTGGAACTTCTGCGCTCTGCCAAAATGTTGATTCACTACAATACCATCACTGCTTGCAAAAGCAACTCTATAGGCCATTTCCTTTCCTCCTATTTGCAATGCATCATTTTTCAATTTATTTTTTGACTTATTTAGCTGGAATAACAGCTCCATTGTATTTCTCTTCTATAAAAGCCTTAGTAGCCTCACTACGAAGGGCCTCTGCCAATGCCTTAAGATTAGGATCCTCTAATTTTTCTTCTTTAACAGCCATAATATTAGCGTAAGGTGAATCAGAGGTTTCCCTGAAAAGGTATTTCGTTGTATCAATACCTGCTTCAAGAGCCTTATTGGTATTGGTAATATATACATCAAAATCTTGTGCAAGACCTATAATTTGATGGGCATCCACTTCTACGATTTCTATAGGCTTTACATATTCTACAATATCTTTAACGGAGGCCTTAAGTTCCTTCAACTCTGGATTTAGTTTAATAAAACCTGCGTCTTCAATAATCTTTAAGGCTCTATATTCATTGGTTGCATCATTAGGAACAATAAATTTTCCATTGTCAGGCACTTCTTCTACCTTTGTGTATTTAGTGGAGTAGGCTGCAATAGGCTCTACATGGATATTCCCTGCATTTTGAAGGGTAGCACCATTAGTCTCATTGTATTCTTCTACATAAGGCCAATGAGCAAAAAATGCAAAGTCAACCTCTCCGTTATTTAACTTATCCAACCAGGTGGCATCTGAAGCTGTTGAAACAATTTCTATTTCAATGCCTTTTTCTTTAAGAATAGGTGTTACCTGTTGGATTAAATCATTATGAGGCACTAAATCAGCTAAACCAATCAGCTTACTAGTTGCTGCCTGGGGCTCCTTAATCTCCTCTTTCTTTTGTTCTTGAGTAACAGGATTTGGATCCGTATTGCTCTTTTGATTCTGTGTACCGCAACCTACTAAAACCCCCATTAATCCTAAACTTAATAATGTTACCCATACATTTTTCTTCATTGCTCATCTCTCCTTTTATTTTAAATCCTTAAATTTTTTTATCTGCCTACCTCTATCTGTTTCATATTACTAGTTGCCTTTCCTCTTCTTTTGAGGCTCGTTTTATTTTTCTTTTGAGTTGTATCTATAAGATGCCACTTTTTTAAGAATAACTTAGATGTAAAATCACCAACTCCCTGTATAAACTGAACCATGACAATGAGTACAAAAACTGTAGCAAGTAGTACATCATGTTGAAATCTATTAAAACCAAATCTTACTGCAATATCACCAATCCCTCCTGCTCCAAAGCTACCAGCTAAAGCCGTCATAGAAATGACCGCAATAATAGCCACGGTAAAAGCTCTTATAAGAGAAGGGAATGCTTCTGGTAACATAACGGTAAGTAAGATTTGGGAATTGCCTGCTCCCATAGCCTTAGCGGCCTCTATCTTTCCTTTTGCAACTTCTAGGAGGCTACTCTCAACAAGTCGTGCGAACATAGGTACGCAACTTGCTACTAAAGCAATAATACAGGCATTTGCCCCATAAGCCTTTCCTACTAGAATCCTTGCAATGGGTAGCATCAATATAATAACAATCATCTGTGGCAAAGAACGTAAGCAGTTGATCCCTATTCCTAAGCCTTTATTTAGCCAAATTACAGGCCTTAAGCCTTCTGGACTTGTCAGCACCAATATAAGACCTAGTACAATACCTATAATGAGGGTAAAAAGTGTGGATATAGCTACCATATAAAGGGTATCTCCAATAGCTGGCCATAAAGTTTCCCATACTGGTTTTGTAAATGCACTTTGCAGTACCTCCCAAAATGAATACTTATATAAACTCATATTCCCTCACCTTCCCCTACCCACTGTTTCTGCTGAAACTCAGAATGAATTTTTATAAAAAGCTTGCCTGTTCGACTATGAGGATTCAAGAAAATATCTCTTACTGTACCTTGTTCATTTATCCAACCTTGTTCTAGAATAGCCATATTGTTGCAAATATACTTGATGACTTCTAATTCATGGGTAATGAGAATGATTGTTATCCCAAGCTTTTCATTAATCTCTTTAAGTAAATCCAGTACAGAAACAGTTGTCTGAGGATCTAGTGCACTTGTAGCTTCATCACTTAGAAGTACATCTGGGTTATTGGCAAGTGCCCTAGCAATACCTACACGTTGCTTCTCCCCACCAGATAATTGCCCTGGATAAGCCTCCAATTTGTCACTTAATCCAACCAGTTCAAGTATTTCATTAACCCTTTGTTTCACTCTCTTTTTATCATAATGAGAGAGCTTTAAAGGATAAGCTACGTTTTCATAGACTGTCTTGGAGTCAAATAAATTAAAACTTTGAAAAATCATACCTATCTTTTGTCGCTGTCTATTGAGTTCCTTTTTAGTTAGTTTAGTTATTTCTTGGCCCCCAATACGAATACTTCCTCTATCTGGCTCCTCTAAGCGATTTAAGCACCTTACTAAAGTAGACTTTCCAGCTCCACTAAAACCAACTATTCCAAAGATATCTCCCTTAGCTATTTCTAAGTTAACTCCCTTTAACACCTCTATCTCTTGATTTGTAGTACAAAAGGTTTTGTGTAAATCTTTGATTTCAATAAATGCTTCTTTCATCTCCTTAGCTCCTTTCTCGCTCCGACTATTAAAGTTTATTTAAATTAAATTTAATCATAAAAAAACTACTTTCTTGAGTAAGAAAGTAGTTAAGACGGAAGAATCTATGGCTACTTTCTTATCTTTCAAACCTTATGGTTTGTAGGAATTAGCACCTTGAATAACTATGTTATCCTGGTTGCTGGGCATCATAGGGCCAGTCCCTCCGCCTCTCTGGATAAGAAAATTCATTTCCTAGTATTGCTATATGTTTAGTATTGTATTGTCATTTTTTATTAATGTCAATATATTTTTTATATTTTATTAACTCTGTTTTTTTGTAATAGGCCTACCTCTTGTTTGCATAAAGTAATAATACAAAGAAAAAAGGAGTTTATAACTATGGAGGACCCTAGAAGTAATCATTTATTACTAGATGCACTCTGCCAGCACAAAAACCTAGTCTTAAAAGACTATTTAAACTCCCTTAAAGATTTTTGTGTTTGTCCTCCTCCTACATGTCCTCATATTCTTTCTCTTTTTAAAATCCAAGTGCTTCCTAGCTCAACAACTTCTTTCTTTTTCACCTTTGTCTTAAATGCTTTAGGAAATCTAAAAGATGTCTTTGGCTATATCCTTCAATCTTCTTCTCAAGGTATCCAATTCTATATAGGCTTAAAAAGCATGACCTCAGACTCTCTGACTTCCCTTCAGCTTCTCAAAAATGGTCTTACAAATACTTTTCCCTCTATCCAGTTTTGTGAACTGTCCCCTAAAGAAAGTTCTCAGCTTCTAAAAGAATGGTTTAATCCTCTCACCCTAGAAGCCCTTAGTTGTAGTATTGTTATTCCTGACAATACCACAAGTACAAATACGCCTATCAATCAAAAGCTCCTAGATCTTTTAAAACAAGAAGAATTTTTAGCCTTGTTTTTGGCTATCCCTTTTAATTCTTGTGAAATCAAATGCCTTATTAAGGAGCTACAGGATTTATTTCAAACCCTTTCCTCCTTCTCTCAGACAGCTTTTACCTTTTCTCATAATCAATCTACTACTATTAGCTTAACCCGTTCTAATAGTACTGCTAAAGCAAAAGGTTCTTCCCGTACCTGTACTAAAGGCTTGTCTAAAGCTCATAATGTTTCTAGCTACTCTCTTACTACACCTTCTACCTCTTTACCTCTTACTAGTAGCCGATCCATTAATATCAGCATGTGTCGTAATCAGGCTCAAGGATGTAGTCATACAGATAATGATTCCCTAGCAGAAAATGAAAGCGAAAATAATACCTTAACTACTGGTACTACTCATCAAAAAAACACTCAAAATACAAAAAATGAAGGAATTGCCTTTACAAATCAAAATAAAATAGTCAGTGATGCTTTAGCTAAAATAAATGCCCTTATCTCTCGCTTGATGGCTGTTTCAGAGGGGCCTATGTTTTGTTTTAGTTCCTATTTTTTGTCTTCTTGTAAAGCAACAAGTCTACAAGCTGCCTATACTTATACAGGCTTAGCTAAAGACACCATCGCCAATGTCCAAGATAGCTTTGTCATTACTTGGACTAAAGAGGATGCTTGTTTTCCTATTCTTTTAGAAACCTTAGAAAGCTTTTCACCTTTATACTTTAATGCCCCTCATTGTTCTACGCCTATTACAAGCTCTACACTTATTACTTCTTTAGAGCTTTTAAATAGTTTTTATTTTCCTTATTCTTTAGTAGAAATCCCTACTTTGGCCCCCTCTTAATTTTTATAAAAGGACTATAGCTATTCTTGCTCTCTTTGGAGAAGAGAATAAGGCTATAGTCCTTCTTCTTTTGAGATTATTTTATAAACTTATAAATTTAATCCCAATTAAATAAATCTATTTACTTGGAATTAAATTTGTCGTATACTCTTATTTAAAATATATAAATTTTCTATGTTTTATAATTTATTCTGTTAAGGAGGAATGACAATGCATTTCAATTCAAAAGTTATACATGGTGGAATATCAGAAGACCTTGCAACAGGTGCTGTTAGTATCCCTATCTATCAGACTTCAACCTATAGACAAGACGCTATTGGCAAAAACAAAGGCTATGAGTATTCGCGAACAGGAAATCCTACACGGGAAGCTTTAGAAACACTTATTGCTGACTTAGAAGGTGGTGTGGCTGGCTTTGCTTTTGCTTCTGGCCTAGCAGCTCTTTCTACAGTATTGATGCTTTTTAAAGCAGGAGATCATATTCTTTTATCTGATAATGTTTATGGTGGAACCTTTCGTGTAATAGACAAAGTCTTTGTCAACTTAGGTTTATCTTATTCTTTAGTGGATACTTCTAACCTAGTAGAAGTGGAAAGGGCAATCACTCCAGCTACTCAAGCTATTTTTGTTGAAACACCTACTAATCCTTTATTAAAGCTTACAGATTTGTCTGCTATAGCTATCCTTGCCAAAAAACATCATCTTATTTCAGTAGTAGACAACACCTTTTTAACCCCTTATCTACAGCGTCCTATTGAACATGGCATAGATATAGTTGTTCATAGTGCCACTAAATATCTAGGTGGCCATAGTGATGTAGTGGCAGGCCTCGTTGTTGTTACTACACCAGAACTTAAGGAACGCCTTCATTTCTTGCAAAATGCAGTAGGTGCTATATTAGGTCCTCAAGATAGCTGGCTTCTGATCCGTGGCATTAAAACACTTGCTATTCGCCTTGAAAAAGCTCAAGAAAATGCTCAAAAAGTGGTATCCTTTTTAAATACTTTACCTGAAGTAAAGAAAGTTTATTACCCCCATATAGGTGCAATGATTTCCTTTGAGCTAGATTCAGCTGAAAGAGCTAAAAAGCTAGTAGAAAAAGTTCAACTGATTGCTTTAGCCGAAAGTCTAGGTGGCATTGAAAGCCTTATCTCCCTACCAGCTGCCATGACACATGCCTCTATTCCTAAGGCTCAACGTGAAAAGTTGGGTATAAAAGATAGTTTGCTACGGTTATCCGTTGGTATAGAGGCTAGCGAAGATCTTATTAACGACCTTAAACAAAGCCTTGGCTATTAACTACTTTTAGCAAAATCCATAACTTACCAACCATTAGAAATTAAAATATAGGAGGGACTAAAAATGCAGTATATTAATGATATTCGTAATCTAATTGGTAATACCCCACTCCTTAAGCTTAACCACCTTGCACCAGAAGTAGAAGCTAATCTCTTTGCTAAATTAGAGTATTTTAACCCTGGTGGTAGTGTTAAAGATAGAGTTGGTATGGAAATACTTGAGGCTGCTGAAAGAGAAGGAAAGCTCCTCCCTGGCTATACC
>JAEZKI010000488.1 GCA_023415525.1 Bacillota bacterium
CCGTTATAGACAATGCTACCACACATAGAGCCACTATCAGAATAGGACGTCTACCCAAATTTTTTGCTTTCTCTTTTCTTGTATACTTTTTATCACATATTTCTTGTTCCATCTTCTTCTCCTTTACCGCCTTCATAATCCGTTGATTGAGAGCTGCATCAGGTTCTACGTTCATTTGAAACACTTCATGCAATAAGTCATCCATTTGCTTATTATCTTTCATATCCAAATGCCTCCAATCTTTTCTTGATTATATCTCTGGCTTTATATAGTCTACTTTTCACTGTCCCCTTAGGGATTCTTAGTATAGTTGCAATCTCTTCTATAGAAAGGTCTAACATATAATAAAGATATACTGGCATTCGCCACTTATCTGCTAGTTCTGCCACAATGACCTGTACTGTAGCTGCTATTTCCTTTTGTAGCACTTCCTCTTCTAACGAAGGCAGTCCTTGACCATTAAGCAGGTCTTTATTTTCTTCTGTAATCACCTCAAAATGCATTATACCCCCACGCCTTAAGTGCTTTTTACGTTTATTTTTCCAAAGGTTAGCTGCAATAGCCAATAAATAGCTTCTTGGATTATTATCCTTATCTATTTTTTCCAGCTTATCTACTGCCCACAAAAAAGTATCTTGATACAAATCTTCTGCATCATTAACACTCCTTGTTAAGCTTAAGCAAAAGGAGTAAATAGCCCTTCCATATTCATCTAGTAAATGTTCTAATTCATTATTTGTCACTATACTCTTCCTCCAGTATACTGCCTTGTCTTTATTTGAGTGGCCAAGGTTTTAATTGCGCAATTATTTGAACCCTTCACTTATATATTGTCCTTATCCCCTATTCGGTTCATTTTTGTTTGCCTGGCCAACTTGAGGTTAAAAAAATACCTGCAATGAACTATGCTAAGTTTGTCATTGCAGGTAATCCAGAGAGTGCTATGGGTGAATTTTGGCCTAAGCTTCGGGTTATAAATTGAGATAGAACTTAGTAAAGATTACTCTCCTCAACTAATTTAGGGACAATATAACTCTTATGTTCCTCTTTTATAATCTTCACTTTATGATGATAAACGTCTTGAAGCTCTTCACTTAGTAATAACTCCTGTGGAGAGCCTTTGGCTACCATCTTTCCTTTGTTTAATAAAATAAGTTGGTCACAACTATGAAAAGCTAAGTTGAGATCATGTAGTACCATAATAATGGTTAGTTCATATTTTTTCTTAAGTCCTTTAATGCATTCTATAAGCTCTATCCCATTATAAACATCTAGCATGGAGGTAGGTTCATCCAGGAGCAAAACAGGTGTTTCTTGAAGAAGAGCCCTACCAATAAAGACCTTCTGTGCTTCACCTCCACTTAGGCTATGAATCTTTCGGTCCTTTAAATGAGTAATATGTAGCTCTTCCATTATGCCCTTAATTGCCTTTTCATCCTCCTTATCAAGATTTCCCCAAAGGTCCATCCTTGTGTATCTGCCCATTCTTAAAATCTCATAAACACTAAAATCCACTTCACGCACATTTTCTTGAAAGACAAAGCTAACCTCTTTAGCATAATCTTTTACACGAAAAGTTTTTATATCTTTATTATTATAAAAAATAGTATTCTTAGATACTTCAATGATGTTCATAAGATGCTTAAGAAGTGTACTTTTGCCTGAGCCATTCGGTCCGATAATCCCGTAGATTTTCCCTTTTTCAAAGTCAATAGAAATATCTTGTAAAATCATTTTATTCTTCACATAATACTGGAGTTTCTTTACCTTAATCATCGTCCCACCTTCTTTCGCTCTCTATAAATCAGATACATAAAGTATGGCGCACCTAATAAGGCTGTTACAATCCCCAAAGGTAATTCGCCTGCTTTAGAAAGGGCTCTTGCTAGGTCATCACAAAAAAGTAAAAAATACATTCCAAAGAAGCCACATAAAGGTAAGGTACGCTTGTAGTTCGACCCAAACAAAAGTCTTACAATGTGAGGAATAATTAAACCTACAAAGCCAATAGTCCCAGTAAAAGACACATTGATAGCAAGTAGCAAACTACTCAATATCAATAATCTTTGACGCACCCTAGTGACATCTACACCCATGGACTTGGCTGCTTCTTCCCCCATCAGTAACAAGTTAAGTTCCTTACGATAAATAAAGAAAGCGACTAATATAGGTGCTGTTACTAGCAGTAAAAGGCCTACCCTTTTATAAGAAGCTGCACTTAAAGTCCCCATTCCCCATACAAATACAGCCAAGTTCTTATCCTCTGTTTGAATACGGATAAAGGATAAAAAGGCCGAAAAGAAATAATTAATGGCTAGCCCAGCTAAAAGAAGTCGTATAGGTGAAACCTTTCCTTTCAGTCCAGAAAGCAAGATAACTAAGCCATTAGCTAGCATTGCTCCTAAAAAGGCATAAAGAGGAGAAAAGCCCCCTAAACAAAAACCTATAGCCGCACCGAGAGAAGCCCCTGAAGAAACACCTAGCATATAGGGATCTGCCATATCATTTCTAAAAACAGCTTGATAGACAGCCCCTGTAATAGCTAAGTTCATTCCCGTTAAAAGTGCCATTAAAATTCTAGGAATACGAAGATTCCATATAATCATTTGCTGTCCCTGAGAGATTTGACTATTAAGTGGACTCTGACTCAATTGGGACCAAATGATCTGAATAGTCTCACTCAAAGTAATATTTGCCACTCCTATAGTCACAGAAACACAAGCAAAAATAATGATACCTAGTGTTAATAGGAGATATAAAAGCCTTATATTTCCTATTCTTAAATAATTATTGAGTCTTTTCATCAAGTTTCAGCTCTGGATGGATAATTAAAGCCATTTTAGTTAACGCATCTGCTACACGAGGGCCTTGTCTTGAAATACTATCTCCGTCTATTTCATAGATATGCCCTTCTTTTATGGCCCTAAGGTTTTTATAAAAATCTTGTGCTTTCATATTTGTTAGTGTAACTCCATCATTAGGCACAATAATAATATCGGGATCCCCTTCTACTATCTGCTCCTTACTAATAGACCACCCTTTGATGTCTTTGGCAATATTCTCTCCACCCGCTAAAGTAATCATTTCACCAATAAAAGTGTCTCCACCTGCCCCATAGTCACTTTCCCCACTGCCTGTGGCATAGTAAACAGTAGGTGTTGCTCCTTTATTTGCTCCTTGCACCGCTACTCTTACGGCCTCTACTTTGGCTTTCATCTCCTCTATAACAGCCTCCGCTTCCTTGTCTGTACCTGTAAGCTTACCTATTTTACTTATGGCTGAGTAAGTTCCTTCAAAATTCTCTTGTTCATTAAGAAAAGCCACTGGAATACCTACTTCTCTCAGTTTATAAACCACTTCTTCTGATACATGGGTAGAGGCTAAAACTAAGTCCGGACTAAGGCTTACTACTGTCTCTACATTAGGATTGGCGGTGCCACCCACCTCTTGAACAGTGGCTATACT
>JAEZKI010000494.1 GCA_023415525.1 Bacillota bacterium
CCATATTGTCAATTAATGCTGAACCAGCTTTTACTAAAAATAGTCCAAGAAGGTTCAAAAAGCCAGCCATTTCTCCACCTTGCATAGTGGCAGGAGAAAGCGCATAACCGAGCCCCATTAAAAGACCGCAAATTGGTAAAGTAGCTACAGGTAACATTAATGCTTTACCCAACTTTTGAAGATACTTCATCATAGTAAATCCCTCCATATTATATATTTAATGATTTAACTATTTAAGAAACTACCTATTATAAGTCCTTTTATCTGACTAAATACTTAGGCTTCTTAATAGTTTTATATAAAAATTCACCCCTTACCTGGTGGCAAATTTCTATAAACTCGAATTAAAAAATGTGCTTAATGCTTCAATCGCTGCCTCTTCATCTTCACCATCACAAGTAATAGTGACTTCATGACCTTTTTTAACAGCTAAAGCCATTATCCCTAACACGCTTTTGCCATCTGCTTGTTTTTCACCATATTGTAGCTTAACAGTGCAAGCATAATTTTTTGTTTCTTTTACCAATAGGCCAGCTGGTCTTGCGTGTATACCTAGCTCATCTTTAATGACATAGTTAAATGATTTCATATGTACTTCCCTCCCTAAGAAATTTTTTATTTAACCAATTCCAATACAGGATCACCTTGCTTTACCTTAGTTCCTGTATTAGAAATAACATCCTTATACGCATCTGTGTTACAAATAACAATGGGTATGATGGTATCATAACCTTCTGACTTAATGCCCTCCAAATCAAATTCTAAAAGGAGTTGTCCTTTACGAACCACATCTCCAGCCTTTACATGGGCATTAAAATATTTACCCTGAAGCTTCAACGTATCTAATCCCACGTGAATTAATATCTCAGCTCCTAACCCTGAACGTAACGAAATGGCATGAAGGGTATCAAATACCATTTCTACTGTACCATCTACTGGCGCAAATACTTTGCCTTCTGTTGGTTTGATTGCCATTCCACGTCCTAACAATTCTTCCTTAAATGTGGGATCCGCAATCTCACCACTTGGAACAGCTTCACCTATAACAGGTGCCTCAATAATATCTATGTTCATCTGTTTTTTCTTGTTAAAAAAACTAAGCAATATAACTTCCTCCTTTTTACCTTTTATACAAAATATATACTTCTTTAACATTTTTAAACTTTTATACAATCATAACATTTTTGTCGAATTTTGTCAATTAATCCCTTATTTTAGGACATATTTTTTCAAATTACTTTCCTATATGCACATAATTTGTTTATTTTAACAATACTGTTGCCTATAAGAATCTACAAACTCCTATTTTAAAAATACATAAATGGCAATAAAAAAGTGGCTAAGAGACAGCCTAAAAAGGCTATAATCTCGAAGCCACCATATGGTTTTTTTATTCTTATATAACTCAATCACAGTCGTACATTACTTGGCTAACTCTCTTTACTTCTAGTTCTAACTTCTCCAAGGACTTCCCCTAGTAGATCAAAGTATTAGCCTAATTCTCCATAGTCTTTCTCATAAATATTGGGCACTCTATTTCAACACTTTTACTCTATACCAGTTCTAATTTGTTGCTCCATAATATCATAATGCTGTTTTGCTGTCAAAATCAAAATGATAGAAACATGCCCCATGATCTATTCTTAATGTACCCTTTTTCATGTAAATAGCTAAAATACAGCAATTCTCATCCTTTTCATTATTGGCAAAATCATACCAGTCTATAAAAGCGTTTCGCAACTTATTTCTCAATTCAGCATTGTTTGGGGCTAACACCCATCCTAAATTTTTGGCTATTCCACTGCTGAAAAAATCTTCGAAATGCACAGCAATAGATACCTCTGGATTTGCTTCAACCTGTATGACCTTATTGCTTTTCGCATATGTAACTATGTAAAATACGCCATTCTCATAAAATGCATCTACATCGCGAACGCAAGGTTTAGGATTCCCTTCTTGGCCCTGTTCAAGTGAAATTGTAGCAAGTGAAATCACATTATCTTTGCCATTTCCAAATTTATCTTCAAGTATCTTTATTCCTTCTTCATATTTATTCATTGTTATTCTCCTTATACATTTATTTGAAAAAGGGAGCTCCTCTTTCATTATCCTTATTGTTCAATACTTCATTGACACTACAAAATCCTTAGTGTACCTATTTATTTTATTGCAACACAAATCTTCATATAATCTATACCCTCTCTATTAAATGGATGTTCAAAAGCAAAATGCCCATACGTGTATCTATTAACATGAATATATTGAAATACTGATTTATACGCATTTGAAATCAAATAGAAAGGATTCTCCATTGGGTTCTTTATTGTAATCGTTACATAATTTTGTTTCTTTGTCTTTTCAACAGCTAAAGTATTTTTATTTAACGACATTCCACTTGGCGCAACCAGTGCTGCTGTATAGCCATGCATATGATAGACATTAATTTGTTCTTGGGAAAGATGCGAAAAATCCCAGCCAATGATTTTAGGTTTATTTATATTTAGACTTTTTGCAATCTCCTTGATTTTATATATTGCATCGTCTTCTGGTTCAGAAGAAATCACCGTATACTTTATATATTCAAAAGCTTCCATGGTTTCTATCTTTATCTCAGAATAAGCGCGATTTTCTATATTTATATTACCAAACAACAACTCATCTGCTGTGCAATTGAATAGAGTACATATCTCTTGAATTTTTTTCAGTTCAGGATTGCCTTGATTAAGTTCCCATTTTGATATTGTCTGTCTTGAAACACCAAGATGATTAGAAAGTTCTTCTTGTGTCATATTATTATGCATCATCCTAAGATATTGTATATTTTTCCCAAAATTCATATTTTTTCATCACCTCTACATACCTCATTATATTATAATTCACTTTAATATCAACCACTCCTTGGTTGCAATTACAAACAATTCGCACTTTTAAGTTGCATATACCTTTCTATCACTAAGTTATTACTCCACAAC
>JAEZKI010000503.1 GCA_023415525.1 Bacillota bacterium
TCATATAAAATGATTCTTAGTTAAATGAAGCGTTTTTCTTCATTTGACTTAGAAGAATTTATCTAGCGTTAGATGAGCTTATTGGCTAGCGCGAGCTAGACAATTAGAACATCTTACTCTAGGCAAAATGTTAGTTTGTCCATGCAACATATGTTGCTGACTTATTACTTAGTACTTTTTAGTACTCGTTGAACTTGTTAAACAAGTTCATGAATCGGCTGGTTTTATGGTTACTATTTTGTTTTCAAAGTTCATTGTTTATCGTTTGTCGCTGCCGACTTGTATTATATTACAGTATTGCTTTGCATAAGTCAATGCCTTTTTTAAACTTTTTTCGATAAAAAATTAGTTTCTAGCTAAAAAGCTTGTACTCTCATTGTTTACTTCATTGAAAGTACAAGCTTTTATTAAATTTACAGTTCCTCTTACTTATCTTTACCACAGCATTTCTTATACTTTTTACCACTTCCACAAGGGCAAGCTGCATTACGACCTACATCTAATTTCTTTACAACAGGTTGTTTTTTAACTCTATTAGGTCTGATTTCATCATTGGTAAATCCCTTATTAATCCACTTACGTGTATTATTTGCTACCATTTCAATATGGGCAATTGCTTCTCTTCTTTGAACTGGGTTTGTAATTTCTATACCCATATAGCCCCATTCCTCTAACATTAAGTCTGTGGTTGAACCATCTGTGGAGCAATCCACACGAGCAATCATCGTTACAGCCAAAATGGCTTCTTCTATAACACCTTCATCCTCTGTAAAGTTTTTCTTTAAGTAGGTTTCCAGCGCTTGTACTTGAAGAGAATAGTCATAATACTCTTCATTACTCATCTGCATAATATAGGTTTTGCTTGGCACAAAATAAGGTTTATCCTGTGTAGCATGAATAAAAGCTTTAAGGTTATTCCCATCTACAGCATAAACTGTCTCATCTGCTAAGTAGTCTTCCACAATGGCTAACCTTCCTGCAAGCTCATCATCCTTTTGAATAAGTGCAACGAATTCCTCTTTTGCCAGTTTTGTTTCATGATCTCTATTATAAAGGGATAATGCCCATTCAATTTCTACTACACCATAAAGGTTAAGGAGCCCTACTACATGGGTACGTAATTGGGTATTTAATTGTGCTTTATCCTTAATACTTTCTTTATCTAACTTGAGGTACGCTTCTTTAATACGCTCCTCTACACTTACAATAACCTTATCGGATTCTTGTAAAAGCTCCACTAACCCTAATGCAATAAGATTAACGTAATCTAAAGTTGCTTCTATTTCTCTTTCTACACTACCTTTTTCAATAACTTCTTCAAAAGCTTCTATATCTTTTTTCCCAAGGTTAACAAGTGCTTTATCCATATGAGTAGGTATAAGCTCCATTAAGGTCTCAATAAGTTCTGCCTTTTTTAGTTTATAGGCACCCTTCACCTCGTAGATCTTAGCGAGCTGATCTAGCTCCTTTTTTGTATAGTTTAATAGCATCTTGTGCCTCCTATCCTTATTAATATCTCTTAATTTCTTAGCTATTTTAACACACTGTCCTTAGAGTGACTAGTATTGTAAATCTGGTAAATTCTTTGTCACTTTTTGCTTTTTACCATTTATTCCCCAAGTTTTTATAAAAAATGTTAATAAGTATTGCCTGTTATACACATAACATTCACAAAAATACCCACTTATCCACATCTTATCCACCATTTTTGTGGATAAATATATCTAAAACTACACTTTTTTACAAAAAATTCCCAAGTTTACACTTTGCCTGCCTATGTTATCAGCTTTCCTATTATAGCCATATCTCCTTTATAATACAAGTTCATATTATTCCCAACTAAGTTGTGTAAACTTTGTTGCTTCTCTTTGTAAACGTTGCTTTTCTTTTTGTTTCGTACGTTTATATTTTTTATAGGCTTCTGAATAGGTATAGGTCTCTTTCAAGGTTAAAGTAGGTAAAGTAATCTCACCTTCTACCAATTCCCCTACAAAAGTGACTTGTTTTTGGGCTGTTAAATAGGCGGTATAGGCTGCAACTAATGCATCTAGCTTAGCAGGTTGCATCTGTTTGCTATTTAAAAGCCATCTTTCTATTTCTTTTATTCCTTTTTTTTGCAAAGTTTCGATCCGCTCTCTTTGGCCTATCTGAGTTTCCTTCTTACTTGGAATGTGGTGTAGTAAGCTTACATAGGCACTATGGGAAAAAACTTCCACAAACCCTAAATCTGGCTGTTCTATGCTCAAACTCGTAATAGGTAGATATCCGATTTCCTCTATTTGTTTATAAAGGGCAAAACCTGACCACATCCATTCTTTTAGATCTTTGAGCAGGGCAATATGCTGAGGTGTAGAATAAATTTGCATATTTCTTTGAGAGATTTCATATTCACAAACCCGCTTATTATAATGCCCTCTTAACCCTTTCTTTAAGGTCTTTCTATAACTCGGATTATTCATAAGCCCCTGACTCAATTTATAAGGTGCATCCACAGCAATAACTTTTGGTTTAAGCTCCCCAGTAAGATGCATAGCTTCCTTTATTTCAAAGCAAGTAAGTTGACAAA
>JAEZKI010000450.1 GCA_023415525.1 Bacillota bacterium
CTTTATCCCATATTGTATAATTGTTTAGGAGTACCTTTTTTAATCCTTCAAATTCAGTAAGATATGTTGGCCATTCCTCTCCTCCAAATGAAATACCTTTTAAAATATATTTTTCTTTGAATTCCTTTTGTACCCGACTTACATCTAGACTATGTAAATGCCAGTTGATATGAAATTGGCATCCACAACTACTACATTTACATCTTAAATAATCTAAGTTTTCTTTGTATGGAAAGGCTAAAATTACGTATTTACTTGATACGCGTTGAAGCTCATTAATTCCTTTGATAAAAGTATTTTCATTAAGATGTTCTATAACATCTGTACATATTACTACATCAAAAGCATTATCTTCAAAGGGAATGCTTTCTATATTCCCTATCACAGTCTGCTTCTTTACATGCTTTAATGCTTCTTCGCTTATATCCATTCCTATTACATCAATACTAGGGGGAATGCTATTAATTAGAAAACCATTTCCACATCCTACATCTAATATTCTATTTGGCTTAATATTTTGTAAAACTTTCATTATTTTCTTTATAACATCATCTTGACTATTGCTTATTTCTTGATTCCACAATTCCTCTAAGTTGTAATACTCCAATTTTTCCTTCCTCATCTTATCACCTCAAAATGTCCCTCACCTTTATTTTACATTAACCCATGATACCTATTTACATATTTGGAAAGCCTCATTCTCTCTAATATATTGAATAAATCGTTCCAATTCACTAGAATAAATTATCTCTCTTAATGATTTATTTTTAATATTCCCTAGTAGTGCACTATGACATCTATTCACTACACTTATATTACCATCATAATCTACTATGAAACTATTCATAAAGTCCCTCTGCCTTCTATCTATGCTAATATCGGATTGATGATAAAGGTCATAACAATCAAGATAGTCCTTTAACTTTGGAACTAAATTTATGCCTATTCGTGTAGACATATTCTCTAACTTATGCAATTCTCTCCACATAGCATAAGGATTTACATTTTTAGGCAGCATCATTTCTTGATTACAAAACTCACCTATGCAATAAATACACTGTGTGTTATGCTTTTTTTCTATCCAAGGTTCATCAAAGCCCATGTGAGTAAAACTAACGTTATCGATCCCTTCTCCAGCTAACATTTCCACAAGTTTAACTAGATACATATAATTCATAGGATTAATTACACAAGAAACATTTAGCTTAAAACCATATCTTTCTCTTTGATTATTGATTTTGTCTCCTTTCTCTTTAACTGCTTGAGTAATGTTTTCAAGCAGCCCTTCTTTACTTTTTATTTCATTATGAACTTCATATAATCCATCTATTCTAATCCATAACTCATCTAATTCAGTTTCTAGTAACTGATCTAATACTCGGTTTAAAATTATCCCATTAATTGTTGCTTTTACCTTTATACCGAGTTTTTTAACCTTTCTAATCAAATCATTTAGTTCTTTATATAACATAGGTTCTATCCCAATAAAGTGTATAACCTCTAATTCATCTTTAAATTCCTCACATTCCAATAGAAATCTTTCTATTGGAAACTCACTATTGTCTACTTTATCTAATAATTTTTTATATATGGTTACCACTTTATCTTGTTCTTCTATATTATGCATTTTGCAGTGTAACTCATCTTCTTTGCTCATAGCTACGTATAATGTCTGTAGTTTTCTTTCTATATTACAATTCGACTTCTCTGTCTTCTTGCTATATTCCCTAAATCTGTTAATATAGTTTTTAATATATCTATCATCTTTCACTTTATATATCTCTTCTAGAAGTAAAATGTGATACCTATGATAAACTTCTGATAATGCGTCACTTAAAAAACGTCTATCCAAATATAGTTGTGAAGTGTTTTTACTTGCAATTATAATCATCTCACACCCATTATCCATCTGTATCATATTTCCTTCAGAATCGTAAGTGGAGAAAATAATTTTATTATCCCATTCGCTTTTGTATTCTATCTGTATTTTTAATGTGTAATCACTTAAATAAAAATCTTTAAAACATATATATGTATTTTGTCGTTCTCCACCTTCAACTTTAATAGGGTGAATAAGTTCGCCAGGTAATAATTCTCTGTACCCTTCATCTGCTATTCCCCAATCAATTCCAGAAATATAGATATCTTTTCTATTGTCAAATGCCCTAATATCACATACATCCAATTCTTCTACCATTTTCCCATGTTGAAAAAATTTAATTCTACTTATATATATTTTTCTTCCATAATCTTCAGCTTTAATCTGAATAGTTTTATTAATATATCTGCTTATTTCGTAGTTGCTATACACCCCACTATCAAACTTAAACAAATTATACTTTAATGAACTTATAGCTTTATCAATATACTTCCTATAGTCATCTTTATCTACTAACTTTATAAACTCTTGTAATGCAACAATACTAATTAAATGTGCATTTAGAATATGAGTGGGTTGCTGATTAGGAACTTCTTCAAACCAAAACCATTCATTATGATTATATAAAGTTCCACCTTCCTTTTGTAATGAAACTAATGTATTTGCTGACTTTTCAGCTAATTTAAGATATTTTGTTTGATTAGTCATCTTATACCAATATATAAATGCCAATATGCCATAAGCTTGAGCAAAGGAACTCTTCCATCCTGATTGGATATATTCATTATTATAACTAATAGCATAGTTATATTTCCAATAACATCCACGCCCTTTTATGCAAGCATTTTTGATTAACCATTCAATACCAGCTATTGCATACTTATTTTCTGTCACATCTGGTAACTGATTAATTGGATAATATCTAGGAATTAGATTAGTTTGTTCATTATTTTTATATACTATGTTTACTTCCTCACCTAACATTGCTTGTAATGCAACTTCATATGGATTAATAATCTCTAGTTGATTGTATCTAAACGTAATAATTTTATCTTTAAATCCTAAATAACAGAATGACATTCTTTCTTTTCTCCTATGCTATTTACAACAACTGGCATTTGTATTGGAATAATTTTACCTGTACCTAACTTATATTCTATAGGTTCATCAACTTTAAAGAATATGGCTCTATCAATTAATGCTATCCATTCTTGTTCTACTGAGTTATTTCTATAATTTAACTCTTCATATATTGCAAAACTTATATTATATTCTCCTGCTCCTAGTTTTATATCGCTCAAAGTATATTTTATAATTGTATTTTCCATTTGCTTAAGATCTAGAATGGCTACAGTTTGGCTATATACAATTACCCCCATCTCATTAAAAACAAGAAATACACCTATTACTTCTTTCATCTCCACTAAAGTTCGTATTCTAAATTGAAACATATATGGGCTATCTTCAAAACTAAATGCTACTTTTTTATTACTATACCTATCAAAAATAGCAACCTCTTCAATTCGACACTTCTCTGTAAATTTGATATCTCTACTCTCTTGGAGTAGTTGTATCATTTCATTAGTTTGAATTTCTTCATCAGATTTACTATCTTTAACACTTTCTACCATACTCTTACTAGTTAAAATAAATTTTTGTTTTTCCTTATCAGAATCTAGATACCCAATAAATTTATACTCTCCAGACTTAGAATCCTGCATTTCAACCCGAACAGACTTATGG
>JAEZKI010000473.1 GCA_023415525.1 Bacillota bacterium
ACATTGATTAGGCGTAAACTGAGTTAAGTAGTAGGTTTGGCTTTTAGGCTCATAAGTCCATGCACTTCCTCCAAAGAAACTCATCCAGTTATTAGGCGCCCCTGAAGCCTCACCTTTCTTAAAGATATAGTAATCTCTATAAGGGGATTTCTCATCTTCAAGGGCTTTTTGAAACCATTGGTGCTGATCAGAGGTATGATTGGCCACCAAGTCCATAATTAATCCCATTCCTCTTGCTGTTGTTTCTTTTAAGAGACTCTCAAAGTCTTCCATGGTACCATATTCAGGGTTAATTTGATAGTAGTCACTAATGTCATAGCCATAGTCTTTATTGGGAGACAAGTAAATAGGGGATAGCCAAAGGAGGTCAACCCCTAATCTCTTTAAATAATCCAGCTTACTAATGATTCCCCTTAAGTCTCCTATTCCATCCCCATTGCTATCAGCAAAGGAACGGGGCCAAATCTGATATACAACCTGTTCTTTCCATTGCATCCTATAGCCTCCTTGTTAATGGCCTTTATGTTTCTCCTTCCGCTTTTGCTGTCTTATCTCAAATTGTAAGGCTTCCTCTTGCTCTTTCTGCTCCCTATTTTTTTTCTTCCTAATTATTTTATTTTCCTCTTGTTGGCTCTTAAGGACCTGCTGAGCTTTAGTCCCTTTATACTTCCCCTCTACCCACTTACCAATCTCCCTCTGCAATCTCTTAGGACTTATTTTCTTAGATTCCATTCTTTTTTCTTTAATAGGCTTACTGTAACGTAGTCTTGCCCATTCCTTACTGAGCCACTCCATGACTTCTCCATCTGTAGGCTCAGCACCAAATACATGACGTGCCACCACATAACTCCTATCAGTTCTTTCTTCAATAAGGCCAATCCAAAAAGGTTCTTCAAATAAAATAGTTAGTTGAATACTGCTGGTCATCTCATTTTCCTCCTGTAAACTTACTTTTTCGAAGAAGGGACAACCCAGGAGGGCAGGTTACTACTCATAGTTCTTATGAGGCCCGGACTACCAACCGGACTGTGTTTTTATCTTCTACCTTATGATTTATCATTTCTCTTTTATTATATCCTTTACCAATTATACTCACAATATTAAAAAATATTGTTAATGTCTGTTTATTAGCCTCAACACTCTACTTGTAACAACCAAAAAGGCACTAGGTAACTTTTATTATCTGTTAGTTACCTAGTACCTTTTTGTTTATTAGTTACTATTTAATTAGCTTAGCTAAATCAGTAGCCATTTTTTTCACATCTAATCCCTTTGTAAATTCTAAGCATGTTCCACTTGGATAACGCGTTTTTTCTATCCAAGCTGCTGGCATTTGACTGGCTCCATACTTAGCGCCTAAAATGGCTCCTGCTACTGCTCCTATAGTATCTGCATCACGTCCGAAGTTCCCTGCTACTATTACACCTGTTTTAAAATCTTTATTTGCTAGTTTAAGGCAAGCAAAAGCTTGGGTTACTGCTTCTGCTGTCGTTGCCCATGAGCTGGTCCATAACTCATCATGAAGTGGCATCCAGGCATCAATAAGAGAACCATTGGCCTTTTCAATAATTTCAAAAGCCTTATTCATGGCATAATATAGCCAAGAATCCTTAGGAATTTGTGCCATAGCTGTATCTAATATCTCATCAATGGTTGCATCTACCATGGCTACCGCTACTGCTGCTGCTACTGCTTGGGCTCCCCATATCCCCTCACGATAATGGCTAATGGAAGCATCAATTTCTGCCAAACGTGCAGCCTTTTCAGGGTCCCCTGCGCAAATAATTCCTACTGGGCCAATACGCATGGCCGTTCCATCACTCATATGGAAAGCATTATACATTCCTGAATAAGGAGGGCGTAACCCTTTGCGTAGGTTGTTGGATGCTTCTATTTCACTGGCCCCTCCTCTTTTAAACTCATCTTGAGTAGCTACATTGGCAAGCCAAGCCTTCACTACATCATCTGTTGTTAAGTTGCCACCACATTCAATAAGTGTTTGGGCTGTTAGTAAGGCAAATTCTGTATCATCTGTACTCCAAGAAGCACCTTTATTAAAGTCTGTTGTCACACCGTAGTTCACTCTATTTTCTTGCTTTCTTGAAGCATCCCCAAAGGAATCTCCTATAGCGAGCCCTGATAAAGCACCATAAGCCTTATCAAAGGCCATCCCCTCATTCTGGATTAGCTCTAAGCGTGTAATCATTCTTCCACATCCTTTATCTATTTATCTTATTGTAATTGGGTTGCTACATATTCACTCAGCTCTGCTCCACCTGCCTCATTAAATTTCTCCACGAATTCCTCAAAGGCACTAATAGGTCTTACACCTCTAATGATATCTGTTGAATATTCATTGTAGAGTTCATTCATAGCATCCCATTTAGGCTGAAGTTCTTCTGGCATCAAGACATTATTGTCTTCACAATAATAAGTATCTAGTGCTTCTAAAGAGGCTAATGTAGCTTCTGAGAAAGGTTGTTTTTCATAAGGCATACCTGGGTCAAATTTATAAAGTGTATCCCAGAATCTTGCCCACCAGCTAGGGAATTTATCTGTAATAGCAATCTTACCATCATTAATCGTATAATGAACCCCTTCAACCCCTAGTTTATCCAGCATACGTCCTTCTGGTGAAGCCATGTATTCTAATACGGCAAAGGCTGCCTCTTTTACTTCGGAGTCTGCTGTTATAGCCATACCACGTGATTCTTTTGTAACATCTATTGCTGCAAGTCCTTGCCCTACACCTTTAGCAGGTGGAAGAACAACAATCTTTGCAGCCTCACCATTTGTTGCTACCATCTTGTCATTATAGATTTGAATAACGCCACCAGCTGTACCTCCAATAAGACCTACTGAACCTTCATAAAACTTTTGTTCCAGTACATCCCATGTATTCGTTACATACTCGGAGTCAAGTAAGCCTTCTTTATAGAGTTTAGCGTAAAATTCGAGTTTATCCTTTTGTGCCTGGCTAGCTAAACTACTTACCCATTTCCCATCTTCTTTAACAAAGGAACCGCTTACGCCAAAAGCTTGATTGAAGATATTATCAATACGTGATGTTTCTCCATCTACAGAAGTACCATACTGTACCATGCCTTTGTCCTTCATCTCTTTAAAAAGATTATAGTAATTATCTACTGTTGGATCTTCTATAAGGGCTTTAGCAGAAGGTAATTGTTCTATCCAGTCTGCTCGCATAACAGGTACTTTTGCACGAGCAGGCGCAAGCCATAATAGATAAGGATAATTTGCTATTTTTTGTTTATGATGTTCTTGCATGAGTTCTTTTATATAGGTTGAATTATCAATATAGCTTGTAAGATCTTCTAGCAAGCCTTCTTGTGCAATAGGTTGGTCACCCCCTTGGAAATAAACAATATCAGGTGCAATCTCCCCTGTTCTAAGGGCAAGAGGTACGACTTCTTTGTAAGTTCCTGCTGGTGCTTCTAAGAACTCAACCGTCACGTATTGATTATTCTTAGCCATTCCTTCTTCTATTTTTTGCTTTAATAAGATGACGTCTTCCTCAGCTGGCGATACGTCTTTAATCAAAATAGACACAGTAACCGGTTTATCTTGGCTACCTATTCCCCCTTCTTTTTCTTCACTTACTGCTGCTTGAGAGGCTGGTGCTGGTGTACTGGCTTCCTTTTCTGATGTGTCGCTAGCTGCTTTACCACAGCCTGTAAACAATGCTCCAACTATAGTCATTGAAACAAGCAAAGTGGTTAACTTTTTAAACTTTTTCATAGCTATCCCTCCTAATAATATAAAAGATTAATGTACCTTATTCTTTTACCCCACCTGCTAAAATATCCTTTGTATAATATTTAAGGACTATAGGATAAATAAGCAATATAGGGATAATAGCAACAACAATTGTGGCATTTTTAAGAGCCATCACATCTACCTTAGCCATCTCGTTATAATCGAGTAAGTTTTGTGCTCCTATAAGGGTTGCTGTATCATTTAAAACAACAAATTGTCTAAGAATAACTTGCAAAGTAGTCTTTTTAGCCTGTGTAAGATAAATACCTGCTTTAAAGTATTCATTCCACCTGACTACGGCATAAAACATTGTAATAGCTGCTACACCAGGTTTTGCAAGAGGCAATGCAATATTAAATAACATAGACATATGACCTGCCCCATCAATAGTAGCTGCTTCGTACATCTCACCAGGGACACTTTCAAAGAAGCGCATCATAATAATTAAATAATAGACATTGACAGCTGTCACCAGTATAACGGACCATTGACTCCCCATTAATCCAATATCTTTAATGACAAGGTATTCAGGTACAAGTCCTGGATCAAAAAGCATCATGATAATCAAAAAGACCATTATAGGTTTTTTAAAGGCTAGATTGGGCCTTGTAAGTACGTAAGCTGCTGAAGTAGTAAGGAGCATATTAAGTATTGTCCCTACAACGGTAATAACAATGGAATTTTTAAGAGCTGGAATAAGTACGGGATGACTAAAGATAATCTTGTAATTAATTAGATTAAATTCCTTTGGAATAATTTCCAAACCTCCCATTGAGGAAGAAACCAATGGTCCTGACAAGGATTTAGCCAATATATTTAAGAGTGGTATAATCATGGTAAGTGTAAGCAAAAATAAAGGTACAACAATGAATACTTGACTAATACTAAATTTCTTTTTCATTTTTTCCTCCTACCATACGCCTTTTCCTGTTAATTTTTTAGATAGAATATGGGTGACAAGTACTAAAAACGTACCAAACAATCCTTTAATGAGTCCTACAGCTGTAGCCAAAGAATATTGACCATTTAATAAGCCTATACGATAAATATAGGTATCTAAAATATCAATTACACTGTTTACAGAGTTGTTGGTAAAGTTAAGGACTTGATCAAAGCCTGCATTAAGGAAAAATCCTAAGTTTAAAATAAACATCGTCACCATAGGAATAACAAGCGCTGGCAGGATAATGTATCTTATAATATGTATTCGGCTAGCCCCATCAATAGCTGCGGCTTCATAAAGTACAGGGTTAATTGCTAAAATCGCTGTAAAATAAATAATAGAATCCCAACCAATACTCCTCCACCCTTCTGACCAAAAAAGTACCCATCGAATAGCACCTTTATCCGTCATAAAATCAATGGGTGCTATGCCAAAAAGACCTAATAGGTCATTAATTGCACCTCCACTAGGGGATAAAAAGCTAATCCAAATACCCGCAATAACTACCCAGGATAGAAAATGGGGAAGATAAGAAATAACTTGTACATATTTTTTAAAACGATTCGAACGAATCTCATTCAGTAAAATAGCAAAGAAAACAAACGCTGGAAAAAGGAGTACATACTTCATCAAACTGATAATCAGTGTGTTTTTAAGAATTGACCAAAAGGCAGGTGTATCAAAAATCATTTTAAAATATTTAAATCCCTCAAAACGCCAAGGTCCCTTTGCCTTAAAGGTATAAAAGGCCAAACGCATATTGATGATAGGCCATACTCTAAAAACAAAAAAATATAAAAGGGTTGGTAATAACATCACATAAAGAATTTTATTATGTGACACGTATTTTATATTTTTTTTCAAGCTCTGACCTATACTTAACTTATTGTTCATATTGCCCTGAATTATTTCTGTATCTTCCACAGCCTCACTTCCTTTATTGTCATTTTTGTCCAAAAAAACAAATTGATAAACCGGTATCTTTAGTTGTTATTGATTATAATATATATTTATAAATTTTACAACAATATAATTATTTATTATTTTTTAATCTTCTAAAATAAACTAAGTTTTTATCAATTCTTGCTTTAGACTTTATGGTCGAGTGGTCTCACGCAAAATAAGCTCTGGTTCAATAACAATATGACGCATACTTCCCAATGTTCCCTCTATACGATGAATAAGCATCTTAGAGATCTGTGTTGCCATTTCATAAATAGGTTGTGACACTGTTGAAAGATTAGGGTCAAATACTTGCCCTAATTCAATGCCATCAAACCCAATAATTTCTACATCCTCTGGAATACGCTTGCCTATAGACTTTAAATACTTAATGACACCAATGGCAATCACATCCCCACCTACAAAAAGGGCATCAATATCCTGGGTATAGCTCATAAGTTTTTTAGCCATTTCCATTCCTGAGTTTATAGTAAAATCGCCAAAAAGCATGAGGTTCTCATCTATCGGTTGGTTTCTCATCTTAAAGGCCTTCTCATAACCCTTCTTCCGTTCAATGGTATTGACTACTTCTTTTTTTCCACCTAAAAAAGCGATTTTTTGGTTTCCCTTATCCATTAAATACAGAGTGGCACTCATAGCACCATTAATATTGTTAACACTTACACTTGCATCAATATTACTTGTATTAAGTACACGGTCGACACAAACAATGGGGATATTATACTGTTTGATAATATCTAGAATCTCCATGTTATCCATTCCCGTAGCTAATATAATGCCATCTACTCGTTTATCTACGAAAGAATATAAATGGCGCTTTTCTTTTTCACTATCATTATCCGAATTACACAAAAAAATCGTATAGCCTAAGTCGCTTAAATAATCATCTATTCCCCTTACCAATTGTGGAAAATAAGGGTTTGTAATATCTGGTACGACTACACCTATCATCTTACTCTCTACACCTGCAATGCTTCTTGCCAAGACATTAGGCCTATAATTTAATTCCTTTATGGTTTCTAATATACGTTCCTTGGTATCTGCTCCTACACCCTCTGATTTATTATTAATAACGCGTGAAACAGTTGCTTTGGAGACACCACATATTTTTGCGATATCTGAAATGGTATAGTTCATCTTCTACGTTCCTTTCCCTTTTCTACATGTATTAATGCTATATTATCTATTTTTTGCAATATTAGCAATTAATTTATTAAAATATTAGAATATACAAAAAAATATATTAAAATGTGTTATTGTATATTTTAAAAATTAATATTATAATAACAC